>JAYQOZ010000040.1:0-6303 GCA_038145035.1 Gemmatimonadaceae bacterium
CTCGGTGCTGGGTCCCGATAGCCCGCAAGCCTACACCCGGCCCGCGTGCCGGCGCCTGGGGGCGGGTTTCAGCGGGGCCGCGACGGTGCCCTACGAGGTCGTGGTCGTGGACGACGGCTCCGGTGACGACACTCCCGCGGTGCTCCGGGCCGAGGCGGCCCGCTATCCCTGGCTGCGCAGCGTCCGGCATCGCTCGCGCCGCGGCATCGCCGACGCCCTGCGCAGCGGATACCTCAGTGCCCGGGGGGACATCCTGGTGTTCTATCCGGCCGACCTGCAGTTCAGGCCCGAGGACATCCCGCGGCTCGTGCAGCCGATCCTGGACGGCAGCTCGGACATGGTCACGGGCTTCAAGCAGGGGAAGTACGAGAAGGCCTTCGTGTCCGGCATCTACAACGGGCTCTCGCGTCGGCTCTTCGACATCCCGGTGCGTGACCTCAATAACGTGAAGGCCTACCGTCGCGAGATCATGGCACACCAGCCGGTGCGGCCGGACTGGCACCGCTACATGATCGTGCTGGCGCACGCGCAGGGGTACACGGTCACCGAGGTGCCGGTACCGCTGTACCCGCGGCACGCGGGCAAGTCGAAGTTCGGATTGAGCCGCATCCCCATCGGGGTGCTGGACATGCTCGCCGTTTGGTTCGAACTGCGCTTCGGACAGAAACCGCTGCTGGCCTTCGGCATGCTCGGGGCCGGCCTCTTTGCGCTGGGCCTGCTCGCAGGCCTTGTCGCGCTTGTGGTGCTCCTGACGCAGGGCATCGGCATGCGCTGGGTGTGGACGCTGATCCAGACCTGCCTGATCCTCGGCTCGGTCTTCTTCGCCACCGGCCTGCTCGGCGAACAGGTTGCAGTGACGCGGGCCGAGCAGCGGGAACTCCGGCGGCTGCTGGATGAGGCAGAGAGGGACCGCGGCACGCGATGAGCGGCCTGCGCGTCCTCTTCGTCACGCACAACTATCCGCGCTTCGCCTCCGACGCCGCGGGGTCGTTCCTGCATCGCCTCGCGCTGGCGCTCAGGGCCGGCGGCACCGATGTGCAGGTGCTGGCGCCGTCGGCACCGGGGCTCGCGCCGCGCGACGTGCTCGATGGCATCGACATCCGCCGGTTCCGCTATGCGCCGTCCGCCATGGAATCGCTGGCCTACACGGGCACCATGGCGGAGCAGGTCCTCCGCACGCTGCGCGGCAAGGGGGCCTTGGCCGGGATGCTCACGGCCGGGACGATGGCAGTGCGCAAGGCGGTCGAGGAGCTCGCGCCCGACGTCGTGCACGCGCACTGGTGGTTCCCGGGCGGCCTGATGGCCCTGGGCGCGGACAGCAATGTCCCGGTGATGACGACGATGCACGGGAGCGACGTGCGTCTGGCGCGGAAGGTGTCCCTGGTGCATCCGCTGTTCCGTCGCGTCATGACGCGCTCGTCCACGGTCACGGCGGTGTCGGGCTGGCTGGCCGCGGAGGCGCGGGCGATGGCGCCGCGCACGGACATCACGGTGGCTCCGATGCCCGCGGACACGAGCCTGTTCACGGCGGTACACGGACCACGCCTGCCCGGGCGCTTCCTGTTCATCGGGCGGCTCAATGCGCAGAAGGGCATCGCGGACCTGCTCGAGGCGCTGGCCTGGACCTCGCCGGATGTCTCGCTCGACGTGGTCGGTGATGGCGAGGACCGCGAGGCGCTGCAGCGTCGCGCCGTGACGCTCGGGGTGGCGGACCGCGTGCACTGGCATCTCGGCCTGCCCCGCAACGACCTGCCGGCGCTGTATCGCCGCGCCCAGGCGGTGGTCGTGCCGTCCCGGCAGGAAGGCCTGGGCCTGGTGGCGGTGGAGTCCCAGCTTTGCGGTACGCCGGTGATCGCCTACCGCAGCGGCGGCCTGCCGGACATCGTGTCACACGAGTGGGGCGGGATCCTCATCACCCCGGGTGACACGCGCGCACTGGCCGAGGCGATGAAGGCGGTGGCGATGCAGCCCGGACGCGTGGAGGGCTACGGCAGCACGGCCCGCGCCGCGATGCTGGATCGGTTCTCGCCCACGGTGGTCGCTGCCGGCTACCGCGGCCTCTACGACGCCCTGTGCACGCAAGCCTAGCGATGACCCGCGCCCGGCGCCTCGCGTGGCGGCTCCTGCAACTGCTTTTCGTCGGCGCCGTGCTCTGGTTCGGTGCGCAGCTCGTGGCGCGGCACTGGGCGGCCGTGCGCGACCTGCAGGCCACGCTCACGCCTGCGTGGGGACGGGTTGCGTTCTCCTGCGTGATCGTGCTGGCCAGTTATGGCGTGCTTATTGCGACCTGGCGCGGCATGGTGGCGGCCTGGGGATCGGGGATCGGGGCGGGGCAGGCGGCGCGCATCTGGTTCGTCTCGAATCTCGGGCGCTATGTGCCCGGCAAGGTCTGGCAGATCGGCGCGATGGGCGTGATGGCGCACGAGGCCGGCGTGCCACCCTCCGCCGCGGTCGGCAGCTCGCTGGTGATCGCCCTGGTCAACATTCTCGCCGGCTGCGGCGTGGCGGCGGTGACGAGTGCGGAGGCGGTGGCAGCCGTCGGCGCCCGCGGGATCACGCCCTGGGGGCCCGTGATCGGACTGCTGCTCCTCACCGCGTCGCTGCCCTGGACGCTGGCGCCACTGCTGCGCGTCGCAGGACGCATCACCAGGCGTCCGGTGGAGTCGCCACGCCTGCCGGCCGCGGCGATCTGGATGGCCGCGGTGGGCTGTGCCGCGGCGTGGACGCTGTACGGCCTGGCCTTCCGCGAGCTCTCGCTCGCCCTGCTGGGCCCTGCGACGGCTGGAGATGCGGGCCTGTACGTGGCAGTATTCACCCTGTCCTATCTGGCCGGTTTCCTCGCGCTGTTCGCCCCGGGTGGTCTGGGGGTGCGGGAACTGTCGATGGGCGCCCTGTTGGTGGGGACAGGCCTCACGTCCGCGCCCGAGGCCACGGTGCTGGTGGTCGCGTCCCGACTCTGGCTCACCGTGCTTGAGATCCTGCCCGGACTGTTCTTCCTCGCGTGGCCCCGGCCGCGCCCCCACGAACCGACATCGGATTCCGCTTCCTCCACGACGTGACGACTCCCCTGACGCCGTCCGATTCCGCGCCGCGGCTCGCCTTCCTCTGGGCGACGCTGGCCTGCGTGCTTGCGGCCCTCACGCTGGCGCATCCGGCGGTGAGCGGCGCCTTCCTCGTGAATCCGGTGAGCGATCAATACATCGCCGGCTTCCCGTTCCGCGAGTTCGCGGCCGCCTCCCTGCGTGCCGGCGACGGCATCCCGCAGTGGAATCCGTACCTGATGGGCGGCATGCCGTACATCGCGGCCATGCACGGCGACATCTTCTACCCGACGTTCCTGCTGCGTATGGTGCTGCCCACGGACGTCGCGATGACCTGGGGCATGATCCTGCATCTCATGCTCGCCGGTGTCGCCGCCTACGCGTTCCTGCGCTCGATCGGCGTATCCTTCGCCGCCTCGCTCGTGGGCGGCATAGCGTACATGATGAGCGGGCAGGTGGCCTCGCTGGTCTCGCCGGGTCACGACGGCAAGCTCTTCGTCTCGGCGCTCTTTCCGGTCACGTTGCTCGTACTCACCTGGGGCGTACGCGACGGCCGCCGCTTCGCCTGGGGCCTGCTGGCCATCATTGTCGGGCTTGGCGTGCTCTCGCCGCACCCGCAGCTGCTGCAGTACCTGCTGCTCGCGAGCGGCGCCTGGGCAATCATGCTCGCGTTCGGCAATGTCGGGGCCACGCCGCTCACGCGCCGCGAGGCCATCACGCGGCTTGGCTTTGCCCTCGCCGCGGTGCTCCTCGGCATGGTGATGGGTGCGGTGCAGTACCTCCCGGTGCGCGAGTATGTCGAATGGTCGCCGCGCGCCGGCGGCCGGGACTACGACTACGCCACCTCCTTCTCGATGCCGATCGAGGAGCTGATCAACACCTATCTGCCGCAGTTCAGCGGCATCCTCGAGCACTACTGGGGCCGGAACGGCATCCACCTGCATTCCGAGTACCTCGGGGCCGGGGTGCTCTTCCTCGCCGTCGCCGGCTTCCTCCGCGGCAGCGCCGATGCCGTGCGACGCCGGCTGCTCTGGTTCTTCTCGGTCCTGCTGCTGGTCTCGCTGCTCTGGGCACTGGGTGGCAACACGCCGTTCTATCATCTCGTGTATGCGATCGTCCCGGGCTCGAAGTTCTTCCGCGCACCGAGCACCATCTTCTTCGTGACGACGTTCGCCGTGGCGGTCCTGGCGGCGTTTGGCACCGAGCGCCTGCTGCGGGGCGAGATTCCGCGGAGGCTGTTGATCGGGGCGGGCATATTTGGCGCCGCGGTGGCCCTGCTGGCCACGGTCGGTGTGTTCCAGCAGCTGGCGATGACGCTGGCGATTCCGCAGTTGCTCGACCGCGTGGATGCGGGTGCGTCCGCCGTGGTCACGGGCGCCTGGCGGTCCTTCCTGTTCCTCGCGGCGACGGTGGCGGTGGCCTTCCTGGTGGAGGAGCGGAAGCTGGTGCCGGCGAAGGCTGGCTGGCTGTTGGTGGCGCTGACGGTTGCGGATCTCTGGAGCGTCGAGCAGCGGTATTTCCGCTTCTCGCCGCCCGCGTCCGTCATCTACGCGGCAGACCCGGCCATCGAGCACATCAAGGCGGAGCCGGAGCCGGTGCGCGTGATTGCCAATGCCTTTGCCGAGGGCGCCGCCTATCATGACCCGAACCTCGACTACGACGGCCTGATGGCGCACGGCGTGCGCGTGGTGCTTGGCTACCACGGCAACGAACTGGGCCGCTATCAGCGCCTGGCCGACAAGGAGCGTGGCTACCGGCAGATCGGGAACCCCACGTTCTGGGGCCTGATGAACGTCAAGTACTTCTACACGAACGCGCCGGACATCGGGGTACCGGGAAGCAAGGCGGTGGTGGGTCCGGTGAAGGATGCCGCCGGCACCCAGGTGTGGTTGCACGAGCTGCCCGATGCGCATCCGTTTGCCTGGGTGGCGCCGGTGATGGCCAAGTTCGAGGACGAGCAGGTCCTCGACGCCTATCGCACGCCCACGTTCCCGTATCGCAGCGTGGCGCTGTTGCCGCCAGAGTCCGAGACCGCCGCCCAGCCGCTGACGGCACTGCCACAGGCGCTGACCCTCGAGACCAGGACCACCGGGTACAGGCCCGGCGCCTTCACGGTCGAGCTCAGCGAGCCCGCCCCGGAGGGCTCGGCGCTGGTGGTGAGCGAGAACTTCTATCCGGGCTGGACCGCCACCGTGGACGGGGAGCCCGCCAAGGCCGAGCGGGCAAACATGACGCTGATGGCTGTGGCGCTGCCCGCTGGCGCAAGGCGCGTGGAGTTTGCCTTCGATTCGGCGCCGTACCACACGGGGCGGGGGATTACGTTCGCCGTTCTGGGGCTGAGTGTGCTCCTGCTCCTGGCCGGAGCCGTCGCCGATCGGAAGGGCTCGGGCCCGGCGGAGCCCGCCGATGCCTAGGCGGGTCACTCCGATGCCGACCTCCGGGTCGGACTCGAAGGACAAGGCGTTGGTGATCACGCCGACGTACAACGAGAAGGCCAACGTCCCGACCTTGATCGAGCGTGTCCTTGCCCAGGACCCTCGTCTCGAGCTCCTCTTCGTGGACGACAACTCGCCGGATGGCACCGGCGACCTCATCGAGGGGATCGCCAGGGCCAATCCGCGGGTCCATCTGCTGCGTCGCCCGGGCAAGATGGGCCTGGGCACCGCGTACCTGGATGGATTCCGCTGGGCGCTGGCGCGGGACTTCGCGTTGATCTTCGAGATGGACGCCGACTTCAGCCACGATCCGGACCACCTGCCGGAGTTCCTCTCCGCCGCCGAAAGGGCGGACTTCGTGTTGGGGTCGAGGTACCTCAACGGAAAGGTCACGGTGGTGAACTGGCCGATGAGTCGCCTCATACTGAGCTACGGCGCGAACATCTACGCCCGCGTCATCACCGGGCTGAGACTCTGGGACGCCACCGGCGGCTTCAAGTGCTTTCACCGACGGGTGCTGCAGGCGATTGACCTCGACGACGTGCGCTCGAATGGATACGCCTTCCAGATTGAGATGAGCTTCCGGGCCATCCGGAAGGGCTTCAAGCCGGTGGAGATACCGATTGTGTTCACGGACCGAACCGAGGGCGAGAGCAAGATGTCGGGCCATATCGTCCGCGAGGCCATCTTCAT
The DNA here is from genome assembly GCA_038145035.1 of Gemmatimonadaceae bacterium. Taxonomy (GTDB): domain Bacteria; phylum Gemmatimonadota; class Gemmatimonadetes; order Gemmatimonadales; family Gemmatimonadaceae; genus Pseudogemmatithrix. The sequence continues at coordinate 6,170 of JAYQOZ010000040.1, forward strand.
GGTCTGGCGGCTGCGCTGGTGGGCGCTCACGGGGCGCGTATGAAGTTCTGGAAGATGTCGGGGTCAGGGAACGATTTTGTCTTCATGGACGGCATCGAGGACCGGATGTCCGGCAAGCGGGCGTCGGATCCGGG
>JAYQOZ010000040.1:6313-11252 GCA_038145035.1 Gemmatimonadaceae bacterium
CCATTCGGGCGTGGGAGCCGACGGGATTGCAATCTTCCAACCGTCTGACACAGAAGACTTTAGACTTGATTACTTCAACCGGGATGGGAGCATCGGGGAGTTGTGCGGGAATGCCTCGCTCTGCGCCACGCGGCTTTCGGTTGAATTGGGTCACGCGGAGCCTGCGGGCCTGACCTTCGGGACACTTGCGGGAAGGATCTCGGCCAGAATCCGGGACGGCCACCCAGAAATCGACCTGCAGCCTGTGCAAAACTTGCGGACGGACGCCGGGATTTCGAAGCAGCTGGGCGAGTCCGCGATGGGGTTCGCCGACACCGGCGTCCCACACCTTGTGGTCCGGGCACCCGACGGCGGCCTCAAGGCGGTACAACTGGCGGACCGGGGTCCGGAGCTCCGGTACCATTCGAGCCTGAAGGCCGGCGCGAACGTGAATTGGGTGGCCAAGCAGGCGGGCGGCGCCTGGGCCATGCGCACGTATGAGCGCGGCGTCGAAGCCGAAACCTTGGCCTGCGGGACCGGGGCAGTGGCCTGTGCCGCGATCCTTCGGGCCTGGGGCGAGTCCGGCGACGCCACGGACCTGGTCACGCGGTCCGGTCGCATCCTCAGTGTCCGCTTCCGCTCAGAGGGCGGACAGCTCCTGCCGACGCTTGCTGGCGAGGGGCGGATTGTCTTCGAGGGGCTGCTGCGGGAGGTCTGACCGACCTGCGTCTTGGGTGCAGTGGCCTGGGATCGACTTTTTGAATATGCCACGGAGGCATAGGGACAGGGGGCCTTGATCTGATGGCCCTCCATCACTCCGCGGTTGTCCTCCAGGAGTGATGGGAGTAGCGGACGGGGCTGTCCGCCGGGCCCCTAACAACAGACATCCGGGGGATGTCGCTCGAGATAGGCGGGTATCCCGAAGCCGCTTTGTCTCCGTGGGCCCATGGCAAGGGAGTTCCGGGACGAGCCAAAATGGGCCCAGCGGGACAGGGAGACCCGCTGTCCTAGTTCACGTGGAAATCTCTAGGTTATCCTCAAAATAATAATACATAATACATATTATCAGTAGTTATTCCGAAATGGAATACTGTCGGGGATGCGTCGATATTTCGCAGCAGCAACGCGCCATTTGCCACTCCCCAGCAGCACGTAAAACGGGCTCGCCGATCAACTCGGCGAGACGTTTGTCTAGCAAAATGGTTGAGCTGATTAGCCCTTAACCATTACCTCGCCAAGTCTTAGCCGCGCTTCGGATGCAAATGGTGAGTCTTCCTCGGCCGCAATCGACTGGTACAGCTTGATCGCGGCCGCCGCGTTGCTGGCAGCCACGTGCTGACGGGCCGCCTCCATCTGGTACTGCTGCCGCTCCTGCTCGAGCTGGGCTGCCGCCGCCGCCGCCTCATAGTCCGTGGCCGAGGCTGCGGGTTCACCCTTGCTGGCCTTGCCGGCCGCCTGGAGCGCAAGCAGCGCCGGGCGCTGGTGGGATGCCGCCTTGCCCAGGGCCGGCTTCAGGACCGCCAGCCCCTCGTCGTACTTGCCAGCCTCGAAGTACAGCTGGGCCGAGAGATGGGCCGCTTGGGTCCCGGCCGCCGTTCCGGCATACCGGTTCACAACCTTGTCGAGCTCCGCCTGTGCGGCCTCGGGGCCACTGGAGCCGTAGATCGCCTCGGCCTGGGCCAGCGCCTCTGCCCCGCGATCCGCGCGGATCTCGCCTGACCGCTTGTTGAAATAGAAGGCGCCACCGGCCACCGCGATCAGCACCGCGGCGATGGTCAGCGGACGCTGGTAGCGCACCAGCGCGTCGCCAAGGGACTCTGCGTCCAGCTCAAGCGGCGCACCCGCCGCGTTTCCGGTCTTCGTCATCTGGGCTACTGGGGTTGTATGAAGGCGGGCCCGAGAGCCCACCCGGATGCAGGCCGCGCAGCCTGCCGCGCGGAACGCGGTAAAGCTAATCGGGCGGCCTTCCAGCTTCCAAATGCCCCCGGGCGGACTCGAACCGCCGACCTGCGGTTTAGGAAACCGTCGCTCTATCCACCTGAGCTACGGGGGCGTGCCCGAATAGTACATCGGACGGCGAACGATTCGGAGTCCCAATGCGTACGTCAAACAGCAACATCCAGCGTTTCCTTCACCTGTCCGTACCGGCCATGCGCCCCTTACAGACCCCCCTGCGCGCCTGCCTCGGCGTCGCTGTGTGCCTCCTTGCGCTCGCCGGCTGCGGGACCGATACGGCTGCTGCAAACGGCAATGGGAACAGCAACGCCGCCCCTGCCGGCGGGAGCCAGTTCGGTGGCGGCCGCGGCGGATTCGGCGGGTTCAACATGGGCCCCTCCGGGCAACCCAGCCCCGTGGAGATCGCGACGGTGGAGCGCGTCGGCATCGCGCGCACGAGCCTCGTGACCGGTCAGCTCTCCCCGCTGCGCGTCGTCGGTGTCACGTCCATAGTCTCGGGGCCGCTGCTCCGGGTCCCGGTCGAGGAAGGCAGCGTGGTGCGAGAGGGCGACGTGCTCGCCGAGCTGGATGCCCGCGAGCTTCAGGCCCAGCTGAACGCCGCCGAGAAGAACCTGGTCTTCGCCAAGAGCACCGCGGCGCGTTCGTCCGAGCTGTATCAGCGTGGCGTGGTGACGGCGGCCGAATACGAGCGCGATCAGGCAGCGCTCGGCGCGGCTGAGGCTTCGGTGTCACAGCTTGGCACGCGCTATGGCTTCACCAGGATCAGGTCGCCCATCAACGGCGTGGTGACCCAGCGCTTCGTCCAGGCCGGCGACGTGGTCGGTGCAAACACGCGGATGTTCACCGTGGCGGATGTGAGCACGCTGGTGACCCAGCTGCCGGTGTCCGAGCTCGAGGTGCCGTTCCTGACGCCGGGCGCTGACGTGGACGTGCAGGTCGATGCCTTGGGCCGTTCCGTGTCCGGCCGCGTGCGGCGCATCTTCCCCGCCGCTGATTCCGTGACGCGCCTGGTGCCGGTCGAGGTCGCGATCAGCGGGAGCATCGCCCGGCAGCTGCGCCCCGGCTACACGGTCCGCGTGACGCTGCAGCTCGACGAGCGCCCGAACGCCCTCGTGGTCCCGACGCGCGCCATCGTCGGTGCCGCGGGCTCGCAGTCCGTCTACCTGATCCGCGAGGGTCGTGCCGAGCGCCGTCGTGTGCGGGCCGGCCCGGACACCGACGGCCGGACCGAGATCTTCGAGGGCCTGGTCGCGGGCGACACGGTGATCACCACCGGCAATGCCCTGCTCCGCGACGGCGCCACCGTACGCATCGTGGATCCGCTCGAGCCTGAGGCGCCGCGCGAGGCGCAGCCCGTGCCCGCCGCGGACTCCACCGCCGCCACCCGTCGGGCCGGAGCCCGTCCGTGAGCATCCATCACAAGCGGGGCATCTCCAGCTGGTCCATCAGCCGCCCCGTCGGCACGCTGATGCTCACGAGCGTACTGCTCGTGCTCGGCGTCGTGTACATCGGTCGCCTGCCGGTCGACCTGCTGCCGCGCATCGTCTACCCACAGGTGCGCGTGAACGTGAGCAATCCCGGCGTGGAGCCGGTGGTGCTCGAGGAGACGGTGGCCAAACCGCTCGAGGCGGCCCTCGCGACGGTCGAGAACCTGCAGCGGCTGCAAACCAACGTGAACGAGGGGAGCGTGAGCGTCGAGCTCAACTTCTCCTACGGCACCAACGTCGACATCGCCCTGCAGAACGCCGCCACCAACGTCGAGCGCGTGCGCTCGCGCCTGCCCGTCGAGGCCTCGGCGCCGGTGATCAGCAAGTCGGACCCGTCGCAGTCGCAGATCTACCAGGTGGCCTTCTCGTCCACCGAGCGCGACCTCGTGGCGCTGCGTGCCTGGATCGACCAGCGCCTGCGGCCGCAGCTGCTGGCGGTCGAGGGCGTTGCGTCGGTGGACATCTCCGGCGGTCTCGTACGCGAGATCCAGGTGGAGCTGGACCCCGAGCGCCTGCGTTCGCTTGGCCTTTCGGTCGGCGATGTGCTCGGCACGCTTTCCGGCGAGAACCAGAACATTGCGGGCGGCCGCGTGATCGCGCCGGACCGCGAGATCGTGAGCCGCACCACGGGCCGCTTCACCAGCCTTGAGGACATCCGCGGCGTGTTGCTCAGCGGCGCCGGCGGCACGCGCGTGCGCCTCACCGAGGTCGCCGCCGTGCGCGACACCTCGCAGGAGCAGCGCTTCTGGGCCCGCCTGAACGGCACGCCCGCGGTGCGCATCGGCATCCAGAAGCAGCCTGAGGCCAACACCGTCGAGGTGGTGGACCAGGTGCGGGCGATGATGAACAGGCTCGAGGGCTCGAACTTCATCCCCCGCGACATCCGCTACCAGACGACCTTCGACCAGTCGGGGTTCATCCGCGATGCGCTGGCCTCGGTGCGGCAGTCGGCCCTGATGGGTGCTTTCCTGGCGGCGTTGGTGGTGCTGCTCTTCCTGCGCTCGCTCCGCAAGACGTTCATCATCGGCGTTTCCATCCCGCTGGCCATCATGGCCACGTTCGTGATGATGGGCTTTGCCGGGCTCACGCTGAACATCATGTCGCTCGGCGGCCTCGCGCTTGGCACGGGCCTGTTGCTCGACAACGCGATCGTAATGCTGGAGAACATCTATCGGCGTCGCGAGGAGGATGGGCTCGACCCCGAGGAGGGCGCGCACGTGGGCGCCGCCGAGGTGACGAGCGCCGTGGTGGCCTCCACCACCACCAACCTCGCATCGGTGGCGCCGTTCCTGCTGATCGTCGGCCTCGCGGCGCTGATCTTCCGCGAACTGATCCTGACCATCTCGTTCGCCATCCTGGCGTCGCTGCCGCTCTCGCTGACCCTGGTGCCGATGCTCGCGGCGCAGCTGGGCAAGGTGCGCTTCACCAGCGGCCTCGAGAACAACCGCGCGCTGCTGGCCTTCGACGACTGGTTCACGCGGATGACCGGGCGGTACACGCGCGGCGCCGCCTGGACC
>JAYQOZ010000041.1:0-11250 GCA_038145035.1 Gemmatimonadaceae bacterium
CCGGCGTGATCGCCCCCGGGCCCGCAAACCGCGCGGCCCGGGAGTACCACCCCCACCCCGTCGCGGGGCCCCGGCCCGCGGGGGCGCGCCGCGACGCCCTGCGGCGCGGCGGACAGCGCCGAGTCGCCGAAGATGGCGCCGGAGAAGTACCGGGCGCCCCAGCGGGCCGCGCCGCGGGCCGTGGCCGCATAGCCGCCGCCCGCGCCCTCGAACTGCGGATTCAGTACCATCTGCCCCTCGCGCAGCATCACGTCGCTGCCGCCGAATGGGTTCCCCGGCCCGGCATAGCCCTGCACCACCTTGGGGAGCCTGGGACTGTCGGAGGGCATGGTCTCCCGCAGGCGGAGCGGACGCAGCAGGCGCCGGCGGATCGCGACGTCAATCGGCTCGCCGAGGATCCGCTCCACGACGAGGGCCAGCACCAGGTAGTTGGAGTCCGAGTAGTCCCAGCCCGCACCAGCCGCGAACGGTGCCGGCTGCCCGTGCAGGAAACGCAGTTGGTCGCGCGGATCCCAGATTTTCATCGGCGACGCGGTGAGCGCGGCGAGGAACGTGGGCTGCAGCTCATAGCGTACCAACCCCGAGCTGTGTGACATGACCTGCCGCAGGGTCATCGTCGCAGCGTTCGGCAGGGAGTCGTACCAGCCCTCGCCACCGAGGAAGCGTGCGACCGGCGCCTCGAGGTCGAGACGCCCCTCGCGCAGCAGCTGGAGCGCCACGGCCGCGACGTAGGTCTTGCCGACGCTCCCCATCAACAGGCGGTCCGCGGGCTGCATCCGTCGCCGCGCGGTGGTGTCGCTGAACCCTGCGGTCACCGCCACCACGCGGCCGGCGCGATCGACGATCGCCAGGGACGCACCGGGAATGCGCGCCGTCGCGACATAGGCGGCGAGCCGGGACTCGGCGCGGGCGCGGTCCACCCGCTGCGCCTCGGCTGGCGCCGTGGCGCCCGCCGACAGCACCGCAATGACCAACCCCGCCTGAATCCGCTGTGCCACCCGGCCCCAACGCTGCATCACCCCTCCTCGGGACAGGTCCGCGGCACTAGCGCACGCGCACGAACTCCAGCGGCACGCCTGCCGGGCCGTACTTCAGCACGCGGTGCGGCGCGGCGGACTCGATCCAGTACGTGCCCGGCGCCTCCCCGCCCTCGTACATCACCCGATACGCCGCGAAGGTGCCGAGCGGCACGCTCACGACCTCCTCGCCGACCACCCGGAAGCTCCGCCGCTCCAACGCGCCCTTGCCCGAGGCAAAGACGGACACGTCAAACCGCAAGTCCGGCGTCCACGCGACAAACGGGAGCAGGCCCACCAGCAGGTTGTCGTCCACGCTGCCGTCCGGCACGGCGACGTCGTCGTAGCGCACCGGACGCATCTGACCGGCCCCAGGCGTGATGCCCTCGCCACTCGCGCGGCCGCCGAGGTAGCGCACCGACAGCCGGAGGTCGTTGCCCTGGAAGCGCCCGCTCTGCTCGGTGGCCCGCATCCGCAGCGCCGCGTCGAAGCGCACGGTCGTCCGCTGCTGGATCACGGGACCCAGCGCCGACTCCTCGCTGAAGACCCATTCGCCCGTCGCGTCGCGGCGCAGCTCCGTCACCTGGAAGCCGAACGGCTGGCCCTGCACCAGCACCGTGAACGAATCGCTGCGCGCCTCGAGCCGGGACGCGTCGAGCTGCAGGCTGTGCGCGGTCGCCGCGGTCGCGGCCCCGGCAGCGGCAGCGGTCGCGACGTCCAATCGTTGTCCGTCGATATCGACCACCGTCACCGGCGCAACGGACTCAAGGCGCTCCCGCAATGTCGAGGCATCGCCGACCACCACGACCAGCGCCGCGTCGGCGCGCATGCCGGCGCGGGCCGCCGCCTGCACCTGCGGCGCCGTGACCGCCGCCAGCCGCTGGCGATAGGACTGCACGTAGTCCGTCGCGAGCCCGAGCAGGCGGGCGTTCGCCACCTGTGCGGCAACCTGATCGGCCGTCTCCACCGTCAGCGGGAACTGACCCACGAGGGTCTGCTGCTGTCGCAGGAACTCCTCCTCCGGCACCACGGCGTCGCCCATGCGGCGCAGATGGCCGAGCAGCTCCACGAGTGCGGAGTCCGTGACCTCCGTGCGTACCTCCGCGCGCGCCGTGAAGGTGCCGAGCCCACGGGCGCGCGACACGCTTGAGTAGGCGCCATACGTCCAGCCCCGTGCCTCGCGCAGGTCGCGGAAGAGGCGCGAATCGCCGCTGCCGCCAAGGATCTGGTTCGCAACGGCAAAGGCGTACCCGCGGATGTCGGTGGGCATCCACGTGGTATTGCCGACAATGATGTTGGACTGCACCGCACCCGGACGGTCCACCAGCACGATCTCCGTCCGTGCCCGCTGCGGAGCAGGTCGCGCGGCCGGCGGCGAGGCGCCGCGCCCACTCCAGGCGCCGAAGTACTGTTCCGCCAGCCGCTGCGCCTCGACGGAATCGATGGCGCCGGCCATCACGAGCAGCGCCTGCGCCGGACGCACCCGCGCCTCGTGGAAGGCGGCCAGGTCGGCGCGCGTGATGCCCTGGACGCTCGCCTCATCGGCGCGCCGGCCGTACGGATGGTCACCGTAGACCGTCGCCGCGAAGAGGCGACCGGCGATCGCCTCGGGCTGGCTCCGTGCCAGCGTGAGCGCCCAGCGCGTCTGCGTGCGCCGCAACACGACCTCCATGCTGGGAAAGACCGGGCGCAGGAGCGCCTCGGCCGCCAGCTCGAAGGCCAGCTCGCGGTCCTCCACCAGCACCGCGGCCTCCACCGAGAGGAAGTCCGGACCGGCGCTGGCGCCGAGGGTTCCGCCCACACGTTCAATGGCCTCGGCGAATTGTTCGGCGCTACGGGTCGAGCTGCCCTTCGTCAGCAGCCCCGCGACGAAGTCGGCGAGTCCGGCCTTGCCGGCCGGCTCGTACAGCGAGCCGCCGAGTACCGCGACGCGGAACGAGAGCACCGGCTGGCGATCGCCCTGGACCAGCACCACGCGCAGGCCGTTCCCGAGCTCGAACTCGATGAACGGCGGAAAGGCAGCGGGCTCGAGCGGCAGCGCGGCTGGCGGTTGCGTCGGTGCCTGCGCTTCCAGTGGAAGCGTCGGCACAAACGCAGTGAGCGCCACCACCAGGCTGATCAGCGGGATCCGGACCTGTCGGCGACGCATCCTAGCGATCTCCCGGCTCGATGAGCAGTGAGAGCGCGTTGTCCTCGCGCAGGTAGGCCCGGGCCACGCGGCGGACATCGGCCGCCCGCACCGCGGCATAGCGATCGGGCTCGACGTTCACCGCCTCGACCCCGCCGAGGAACATCGCCGCAAACTGGACTGCAGTCGAAAGCTCGAGCGCCCGCTGGCGTCCGAAGATCGTGCGGGCGCGCCAGACGTTGCGCGCCTTCTCCACTTCGGCGTCGGAGACGCCGCTTGCCACCGCCAGCAGGTCGCGGAACATCGCCTCGTGCAGCGAATCGGCACTCACGCCGGCATTGGACACGGCCAGCACCGTGAACATCCCGGCCAGTCGCATCGGCCCGAAGGGATCATGCTGCACCTGAGCGGCCACGGCGAGCTGCCGCCCGCGCACCAGGGTGCGATGCAGGCGGCTGCTCTCTCCCTCCCCGAGGATCGTGGACAGCAGGGCGAGGGCCGGATAGTCGGGGTGGCTGGGCGGCACGGTACGGAAGGCCATGAGCACGGCAGGCAGCGTCGCCTGGCGGTCCGCCACCCGGCGTACGCGCTCGCCGCGAGTGCCGGCGCCGTCACAGCGGAGCGGCTCGCGCGAGGGGCCGGCCGGGATGTCGCCGAAGTACTGCTGCGTCCACCGGCGAATCTCCGCGACCCGCACGTCGCCGACCACGACCAGCGTCGCGTTGTTCGGCACGTAGTAGCGGTCGAAGAACGCGCGCACGTCGTCCGTGGTGGCGGCGTCGAGGTCCGCCATCGAGCCGATGATCGAGTGGGCGTAGGCAAAGCAGCGATCGGTGTCGAAGAGCAGCGGCAGCGAGTCCACCAGCACACCGACGTAGGGCTGGTTGTCCACGCGGAGCCGCCGCTCCTCCTTCACCGTCTCCCGCTGGTTGCCGAGGTTCTCGGCCGTCACCGCGAGGGACCGCATCCGGTCCGCCTCGAGCCAGAGGGCGAGGTTCACGCGATTCGACGGCAGCACCTCGTAGTAGTCCGTGACGTCGCTGCGCGTGGAGCCGTTGTACCAGCCGCCGGCACGCTCGATGAGCTGGCCGTGCTCCGCCTTGCCCACGTGGGCCGACCCCTGGAACATCATGTGCTCGAACAGATGCGCGAAGCCGGTGCGGCGCGGACGCTCGTCCCGCGAGCCGACATCGTACCAGAGATTCACCGCCGCCACCTGCGTGGCGTGATCCTCGACCACGTGGACGCGCAGTCCGTTGGTCAGCGTGAAGGACTCGACGCGGACGGGGGCGAGGGCCTGGGCGGAGGCCGGGCCTGGGACGGCGGCGGTCAGGACCGCCGCCAGCGCCGCCAGCGCCGCCCTCGTGGGCCGCCGTCGGCACAGCCGGGCAGTCAGCATCGAGGCAGGGTCAGCGTCCGGTGGAACCGAATCCTCCGGCGCGGTCGGTGCTGCGATGCACCGCCCCGGAGACGAAATCGAGGGTCTCGAACCGTGCCAGCACCATCTGCGCGACGCGCTCGCCGTGGCGGATGCGCAACGTCGCGCTGCCGCCGTTCCTGACCGGCACCATCCATTCATCCGGAAAATCGGCATCGATGGTACCCGGGCTGTTCACGATCACCAGGTCGGTCTTGAGCGAGGTGCCGGAGCGTGGACGCACCTGGGCCTCGAAGCCCTCGGGGAGCCGCGCCCGGAAGCCCAGTGGGATGAGCGCCTTCTCCGCCGGTGCGAGGTCCACGTAGCGCCCCTCGGCATCCACGCCCACCGGGCGTAGCGCACTGCCGCCGCCCACAAAGACACGGACCTCGGCGCCGGCCAGGCAGGCGGAGAGGTCGTGGCCGGCACTGGCCGCGGTCGCGCGGCGCGGCGGCTCCACCCCCGGATGGAGGGCCTCGAAGGTGATCGTCGACATGGCTCGGAAGGTACAACCCCAGAGGGCCATTCGGGTATCATTCGACCGTGACTGCCAAGCCCACCCCGAGGACGCTCCGCGCCGGCCTGCGACAGGCGGTGCTGGCCCTGACGCTCTGCAGCGCCGTGTCCGCGGCGCAGGCACCGACGCCCGACTCCGGCGCCGCCCCGACCATGGACCCGCGGGCCTACGGGCAGCGCGAGCAGACCAAGTTCGAGCTGTTCCGTCGCGCCAACCTGCCCGTGACCCGCGAGTCCGGTGCCGGAAACTGCCAGGAGCGGGTCGGTCGCTTCTGTTACTGGTACGACGAGTCCTCCGCACCCCCGAAGGAACCGGAGCAGATCGGTTCGGCGCGCCGGCGTCTCATCGCGGCGCTGGATTCCCTGGCCCGCGCCAATCCCACGGACACCTGGCTCTCCGGTCAGCGCGTACGCTACCTCGACGAGGATGGCCAGGGCGAGCAGGCCCTGGCGGCGGCGCGGGCCTGCCAGGCCTTCGGCTGGTGGTGCGACGCCCTCGAGGGCTTTGCCCTGCACGAGCTCGGGCGCTATCCCGATGCGGAAGCCGCATACGCGCGGGTGCTGGAGCAGCTCACGCCCGGTGAACGGTGTCGCTGGAATGACCTCTCGCTGTATCTCGACGAGGACACGCGACGCCTGTACCAGCGCAATAGCTGCGGGAGTCCCCAGCGCGACGAATTCGAGCAGCGCACATGGTGGCTCGCGCGCACACGCTACGGAATGCCGGGCAATGATTCGCGGACCGAGCATTTCGCCCGGCTCACCTACGTCGAGTTCCTGCGCAACGCGACCTCCGCCTACATGTTCGGATTCGACGAGGACGAGCGGGAGCTCGTGCTGCGGTTCGGATGGTCGCGGACCTGGTCGCGCGGCCCCGACCTGCCGGGTTCGTTCGGCGGCGGGCAGCAGTTCAGCATCGTCGGGCACGATCCCATCCCGGCCCATCGTTTCATTCCGCCGCACCACGTCCTCCAGTCGCCGACCATCTCCGACTCGACGGACTGGGCCGTACAGCTGCCACCCGTCGTGGCGCGCTACCAGCCGCCCTACGCCAAGCGCATCCTGATGCTGGAGCACCAGCAGGCGCTGTTCCGCCGCGGGGATACCGCGCTGGTCGTGCTCGCCTACGACGTGCGCGGGGAGCCCAGGCTGGGCGGCGCCACGCGGCAGGGCGCACTGGTACTGACGCCCCGCGGCGAGCCCACGGCCTTTTCGACCATCCGCGACAGCGTGCCGGCCATCGGGCGCCTGACCGTCCGCGCCCCCTGGGGCCCGCTGCTCATGAGTGCGGAGATCGCGGCGCCCGACAGCAGCGTTCTCGCGCGCGCCCGCTACGGCGTCCGCCCGCCCTATGCCGTCGGCACGCGTGTCTCCCTGTCCGATCTCCTGTTCTACACGCCCTACGGTGCCTTCCCCACCACCGTCGAGCAGGCATTGCCCCACGCCCTGACCACGCAGCGCGTGCAGGCCGCCAACAGGCTCGGCGTGTACTGGGAGGCCTACAATACCAACCCGAACGGCGAGCCGATGACGATCTCGCTGACGGTGGTGCCCGAGACCGAGGAGGCCGGTACGCTGCGGCGTGGCCTGCGGGCGCTCCGCCTCGCCCGGGCCTCGGCGCCGGTGAGCATCACCGTCCAGGACGTGTCGGCCCGCGGCAGTTCGCGCACGGACCGGGCCGTCGAGCTCGACATCTCGACCCTGCGCAAGGGCGATTACCTGGTGCAGCGAGAGGTCGAGGTGGCAGGGCAGTATGTACTGCGGGCGGATCGTCGATTGGTCGTCGTCGAACCCTGAGCGGCGGCGGGGGGGGAGCACCCCTTGCCCCTCCGTTTGATTCCCTGCCGATGTCTGCCCGCTCCCTCACGCTGCCCGTCTTTGCTGCCCTGCTCGCGCTGCTCGGCGCGCGCGCGGCCGACCGTGCCCCGTCCAAGGCCTCGGCCCAGCACGTGGCCGCGATGGCGCAGGCGTCCGGGAGCCGCGCGCCGCGCGGCGCCATCCTGCCGGACCGGCGCATCATCGCGTTCTACGGCAATCCGCTGTCGCGCCGCATGGGCGTGCTCGGCGAGTATCCTGCCGACGAGATGCTCGCGATGCTCGATGCGGAGGTGGCGGCCTGGGCGGCGGCGGACCCCGAGACACCCGTGCAGCCGGCGCTGCAGCTGATCACCGTGGTGGCGCGCGAGCACCCGGGCCCCGACGGCAAGCACCGCGGACGCATGGCCGACACGCTGGTGGAGCGCGTGCTCAAGTGGGCGGAGACGCGGAACGCGATCGTCTTTCTCGACTTCCAGGTCGGCTACTCGACCGTTGCCGAGGAGCTGCCGCGCTACGAGCGCTTCTTCCGGCTGCCACACGTGCATGCGGCCATCGACCCGGAGTTCTCGATGAAGAACGGCGGCATCCCCGGGAAGCGCATGGGCACCATGGATGCCAGCGACGTCAACGCCGCCATTCGCTACCTCGCCGGGGTGGCGCGGGCGCACCGTCTGCCGCCGAAGGTGCTGATCGTGCATCGCTTCACGCGGCGCGGCGTCACGAACGCGCAGAACATCCGGCTCGACCCGCAGGTGCAGGTCGTCATGCACATGGACGGCTTCGGCTCGCCCACGCTCAAGATGAACACGTTCCGCAGCTACATTCAGCCGGAGCCGGTGCAGTTCGTGGGCTGGAAGCAGTTCTACAAGTCGCGGAACGACGACCCGCGCACCACCATCGCGCAGATTCTCGGGTTGCGGCCGCGCGTGCTATACGTGCAGTACCAGTGACGCCGCGGCCTCAGCGGGCCAGGATCACGCCGCGCGAGGCATCCGACTGGGCGAAGAGCTTGCCGTTCGGATTGTAGAAGAAGATTCGGCGTCGGCGACCCTCCACCAGGGCATCGGCCTCGGCGAACCGCTGCACCAGGGCAAGCTGGCCTTCCTCGCGGACGGGGAACGTCGCCGCCGGATAGCTGACGAAGACCTCGTCCTGCTGCACGTCCACCAGCGCCAACTCCCGCGTCTGGCGGATCACCGCCAGCGCCTCGTCCCGCTGCATCGCGGTGGCGATGACCTGCTCGGTCGGTTTACCGGGCTCGAAGGTCGCGTCGCCCGGGCTCGTCGCGATCCACAGGATGAGCACCGCGAGGATGCCGACGCTGGACCAGCGCACCACGGGCGACTGGCGCATGAAGGCGGCCATCAGGCCGGATACACCCGCGGACGGCCGGGCGGCGGGCTGCGTGCCGGTGCCGAAGCCGCTGCCGGAGCCGCTGCCGGAGCCCCCCAGCGCCGACGTTCGACGCGTCGGACGCCGCGCCGGCCCCGCCTCTTCCTCTTGGTAGGGCGTGAAGCAGTAGGGACAGACGCGGAGGTTGTTGCTCTCCTTCTCGCAGTTAACGCAGCGCATCACCCAGGAAATGAAAGACGATGGCGGCGTGTCGGCAATGGAGCCGCACGCCGCCCGCATCATTTTTCTGACGGAATCCGGCCACTCAGGCCGCGCGATAGCCCTCGCGGGCGGCGCCGATCCCGCCGGCGTCCATCACCTTCCCGAACCCGGCCGCCTTGAGCATCGCGGCCGCGTGCGCCGCGCGCCTGCCGCTGGCGCAGTACACCAGGATTCGGCTCGCCTTTGTGATGTCGCTGCGCCCCTCGAGGGCGTGCGGGAGACGGTCCACGGGAATGTTCTCGGCGCCATCAAGGTGGCCGAGAAAGAACTCGATCCTGCTGCGGACGTCGAGGACGACGTCCACTTCACGGTCGCGGAAGAGCGGCATGGTCGGGAGCTGGAGGTTATTATCCACTTAACAACTATTCGGTTGAATATAGGCCTGCATCAGCCTGTGTCAAGCGGTCATCTGGCTGGCCGAAACGGCCAGCAGCAGCCAGCCGGTGATGAAACAGACCCCGCCGAGCGGCGTGATCGCCCCCAGCCACCGTGCGCCGCCGAGGGCCATTGCATAGAGTGAGCCGCTGAACAGCAGGGTGCCGGCGACAAAGGCCCAGCCACTCAGCCGGGCGAGCGCCGTCGCATCCGCCGGCAGGCGGCTGAGCACCCATGCCACCGCCAGCAGTCCGAACGCGTGGTACATCTGGTAGCGGGCGCCCGTCTCGAAGACCTCGAGCAGCCGCGGCTCGAGCCGCGCGCGCAGGGCGTGCGCCCCAAACGCGCCGGCGGCCACGGCGATGGCCGCGGAGCTGGCGGCGAGCATCACGAAGCGCCGGGTCATCTGGGCTCCAACGCCGGCGCGGCGGCAGCGGTGCCCGCGGCTGCATCCCGGGCGGGGACCTGGGCCATGGCGTGCTCCGCCAACGCGGTGATCGTCAGGCTGGGATTGACCCCGGGGTTGGCCGGCATCGCCGAACCGTCGCAGATGATGAAGCGCTCGTAGCCGAAGGCGCGGAGGTTGCGGTCCACCACCCCCTGCGCGGCATCCTGCCCGATGGGCGCGCCGCCCAGCAGGTGCGCCGTCGTCGGGATGTTCGCGGCCGCCTCGAAGATGCTGCTGCTGGCGATGCCGCCGGTGCGCTCGGCCAGCCACTCGGCCGCCGCGTTCGCGGCGGGAATGAAGGTGGGGTTGGGTCGCTCGCGATGCTGCTCCGTCCGGAGGCCGATGCCGCCGAACCACCGCCGCACCGGCCGGAAGGCAATCGCGTTGTCGCTGGTCTGCATCACCAGCACAATCAGGCTGCGGCGACTCCACCCGATGGGGACGCGTGAGCGCAGGAAGCGCAGCGGGTGCCGCAGGATTGCAGCGAGCAGCAGCAAGGGTCGCGTGAGGCGGCTGCCCTTCCCCGTCAGCGGCGCCATGAGGGTCAGGATGAAGTCGCCGTGGCGGCCGTAGGTGCACAGCTCGATATGGGTGTCCGCGTCGGGATGGATGCTCGCGCTGATGGCCACGTCCTGCCAGGGCTTCGTGCCATCGTCCGGCAGCGTGACGCCCAGGATGCTCTCGCTGTTGGTCCGCACCAGTTCACCGAGCCGGTCGGAGAGTCGCGGCAGCGTCCCGCGGCATTTGTTCCTGGCGAGCAGCCGGTTGGTGCCGAGGGCCCCCGCGGCCACCACGATGCCGCGCGCCGTCAGCGTGCGACGTCCGCCGCCCAACCACGCACCCGGCCGCATGGTGGTCACGCCATAGCCCTCGCTGCCGTCGGGACCGCCGATCGGCATGATCGTATCCGCCTCCGTCTCCGGCATCACCGTGGCGCCGCGTCGCTCGGCCAGCCACAGGTAGTTCTTCACCAGGGTGTTCTTGGCCCCGAAGCGGCAGCCAACCATGCAGGCGCCACAGCGCGTGCAGCCCGTGCGCTCGGGCCCCTCGCCGCCGAAATAGGGATCCGGCACGGTGACGCCGGGCTCGCCGAAGTACACACCGACGGGAGTGCGCGTGAACGTGTCCGCCACCCCGAAGTGCTCGCCGAGGCCGCGCAGGAGCTGCTGACCGGCGCTGTCGAAGGGCACCTCGGCGACGCCGAGCATGCGCTCGGCCGTCTCGAAGTGCGGCGCGAGGCGGCGTTCCCAGTCGTCGAGCGCGGCCCACTGGGGATTCCGATAGAAGGCCGGCTTGGCCCGGTACAGCGTGTTGGCGTAGACCGTGCTGCCCCCGCCCACGGCTGCGCCGGCGGCCACGAAGATGTCGCGGAAGGGCACGAGCCGCGTGATGCCGTGCAGGCCCAGGGACGGCCACCAGAGAAACTTCCGGAGATCCCAGGCAGACCTGGCGAAATCCTCGTCGCCGTAGCGGCGGCCCGCCTCGAGGACGGCCACGCGGTAGCCCTTCTCGGCGAGGCGAAGCGCGGCGACGCTGCCGCCGAAGCCGGAACCGATGATGAGCCAGTCGTAGTCGTGGGTCACGAGTGGGGAATCTGCGCCGATGGCGCGGCGAAGGGAGGGGCGCTGGGGGACCTTGATATATCAATCTTTCTTGATATATTACTCCTCATGCCGACCGCCTCGAGGGACCAGACGATGGAACTCGACCTCTCCCGGGCCAGGGCACTCTTCCACGCCCTGTCGGACGAGACGCGCCTGGCCATCATCGACCTGCTCCGCGACGGCGAACGCTGCGTCTGCGACCTGCAGGGCGATCTCGAAGCCGCGCAGTCGCGACTTTCGTTCCATCTGAAGGTGCTCAAGGATGCCGGCCTCGTCAGCGACCGCCGCGACGGGCGCTGGGCGCACTACTCACT
>JAYQOZ010000042.1:0-11246 GCA_038145035.1 Gemmatimonadaceae bacterium
CCGTATTTTCCTTCGCCGCCCGGGGGGGGGGGGTGCCTTAATCCCCCCCCCCGAGGCGCGAGGCCAGCCTGCGCGGCGGGATGGCGGACCTGCTGGTCTTCGACACCACGAGCGCGCCCGTTCCCATCTCCGTGCGTTCGCGGTCCGTGATCGTGACGGCCCCCGAGTCGGCCACCGGCGTGGCGCGTAGCGTGATCGAGGTCTACGAAGTGCGGAATGACGGTTCGCTCACGCGGGTCTCGGCCGGCCCCGAGTCGCCGACCTTCGAGGGGCCACTGCCCGATGGCGTGACCGCGGTGATCGGCGGGCAGGGTGACATCTCCCCGGAGGCCATCCGCGCGGAGAACGGCCGGTTGCGTGTCTTCGCGCCGCTTGCACCCGGGGTGAAGCAGTTCTCGTTCGCCTATGAGATCGCCGCCTCGACGCCGGCGATCGCCGTGCATCTCGAGCGCGACGTGCCGGCGCTTGAGGTCCTGGTCGAGGACCCGCGTGGCGCCGCCAGTGGTGCCGGCCTGCAGGAAGCGGATCCGGTGCAGGTCGATGGGCGGCCATTCAAGCGCTTCCTCGGGCAGGACGTGGTCGCGCCGGCGCTGGTGGAGATCAACATGCCGGGCGCCCAGCAGGGCCTCAGCGGCCTGCGCGTGATGCTAATGGTGACGGCGGTGGGCGCTGCCATGCTGCTCGGCCTCGGCGTGAGCTTCATGCGCGGCGGGCCGCAGGCCCTCGCACGCAAGCGCACGACGACGCCGGAGTCGCTCGCGGTCGAGATCGCGGCGTTGGATCGTGCGTTCGAGGGCATTGCGGAGCCGACGGAGCAGCAGAAGGCCGAACACTACGTCAGGCGCGCGCAGCTGAAGGGCCGCCTCAGCGCCATGCTTGCCAAGCGTGATGGGCTGGCGTAGGATTCCCTCCAACAACTGAAGGCGAACGCGGGACACGGAAGCCGGTGCGATGCCGGCGCGGCCCCGCCACTGTATCGGGCATTCAACGCCCCCCTTGAGCACAGCCACTGGATCCCGTGGGATCCGGGAAGGTGAGGGGAGCGGCCCGGAGCCAGGAGACGACCCACGTTCGCGCCACATCTGCACCCTCGGGGGAGGGGACGTGGCGTCGAGGTCGGTCGGGGTCCGTCCCGGTCCGTCGACGTGCTGTCAGGCTCTTTCCCCGTTCGGGGAAGGAGCCTTTTTCGTGACGCAGCCGTTGCGCCGCATCCCGTCGTTGCCCTGGTCGCCTCCGTGGACGCCTCCGTGGCGGCGCGGAGGCGTAGCGGTTGCGGTCGCCGCGCTCCTCGCCTGCGGCAGTGCGGAACGGGCGCCGGCCGGCCGGCAGGCGGTGATCGACGACTTCGGGGACACGCTGCAGCTCACGGCACCGGCGACCCGGGTGGTGTCGCTGAACCCGGTTACCACCGAACTGCTGTTTGCGCTCGAGCGCGGAGATCGCCTGGTGGGGCGCACGAGCTGGGACCTCGCCCCTGCCGCCGCCCGCACCGTGCCTGACGTCGGCAACGGCATGGATCCGAACGTCGAGGTGGTGCTGGGCCAGCGGCCAGACCTCGTGCTGCTCTACGCCAGCGAGTCGAATCGCCTCGCGGCCCGGCAGCTGCGTGCCGCCGGCGTGCAGACGCTGACCCATCGCACGGACCGCATCGACGACCTGCAGCGCGTGTTGCCCGTCATCGCGAGGGCCGTCGGTGCCGAGGCGGTGGCCCAGGTGGTCGCCGATTCGGTGCGCGCAAGCGTCGAGGCCGTTCGCGCGCTGCCGCGTCCCGGGGTTCAGGTACGCGCGTACTGGCAGATCTGGGACGCCCCGATCCTCACCATCGGCGGCGGCAGTTACCTGTCGGAGCTCCTTGAGGTCGCCGGGGCCTCGAACATCTTCAGCGACCTCTCGCTGCCGTCGCCGCAGGTGTCGTTGGAGGAGATCGCGAACCGCGACCCGGACGTCGTGCTGGCTGGCCCCAGCGTCGCGGCGCGGATGCGCGCGACACCGGGCTGGCAGGCGGTGCGCGCCGTGCGGGAGGGGCGGATCGTCGTGATCGACACGGCCATCGTGGGGCGCCCCGGCGTGCGGATGGGTGAGGCGGCGCGGTTCCTGCGCCGCGTGCTCGTGGACTCGCTGCCGCGCTGACGCGTGCCATTCCGCACCTGGCTCCTGTTGGCGCTGGCCGTCAGTGCGGCGGTCGTGCTCGGCGTGGCCGGCGGCCCCGTGCCGATCGCGTTCGGCGACGTGCTGCGGGCACTGCTGGGTGATGGCGATGCGACGCAGGTGGCCATCGTGCACGGGCTGCGCCTGCCCCGCGTGGCGCTGGGGCTCACGGTCGGCGCGGGACTGGCGGCGAGTGGCACGGCGCTGCAGGCCACGCTGCGGAATCCGCTGGCCGAGCCGTACCTGCTCGGTGTGAGTGGTGGGGCGGCGGCCGGTGCGGTGGCGGCCGTGACCGTTGGCCTTGGCTCCGCGCTGCTGCTGCCACTCGCTGCGTTCGCCGGCGCGGCGCTCGCGGTCGTCGTGGTGCTGCTCGTGGCACGCGCCGTGAGCGGGCACGCCGATCCCCGCGTGCTGCTGATGGCCGGCGTGGTGGTGGGCGCGTTCTGCACCGCGCTGATCATGGTGGCGTTGGCGACGGCGCCGGAGAACACGGTGCGTGGTGCGCTGTGGTGGATGATGGGGTCGCTCGGTGACGCGCAGTGGCGCTCGCTGCGCTGGGTGGCGGCCTACGTGGCCCTGGGCATCGTGCTGCTGCTCTGGTGGGCCCGCGACATCGATGTGCTCGCACTGGGCGATGAAGCTGCCGCCTCGCTGGGCCTGCCCGTGGAGCGCGTGACGCGGCGCGTGTATCTCGCGGCCTCCTTGCTTGCGGCGGCCACGGTGGCCGGTGCGGGGCTGATTGGGTTCGTGGGGCTGATCGTGCCGGCAATCGCGCGCGCCTTCGGCCCGCGCAACACGCGGGCTACCCTGGGTGCGGCGGTGCTGGCGGGCGCGGCGCTGGTGGTCCTCGCGGACCTCGCGGCGCGTCTACTGCTGCGTCCCGCGGAGCTGCCCCTCGGCGCGGTCACGGCGTTGATCGGGGTGGCCGTTGTTCCGATGGCGCCTGCGAGGCGCGCGATGATCCGATTCGAGGCCGTGCGCATCGCATATCCGCGGAGCGCCGCGCCGGCCGTGGACCGCGTGAGCCTCGAGGCGCCCCGCGGACGCGTGACCGCGGTGGTCGGGCCGAACGGTAGCGGGAAGAGCACGCTGGTCCGTGCGCTCCTGGGCCGACTGCCGCTGAGCGCCGGCGCACTCACCCTGGACGGCGCAGCGCTGGCCGGGATGGACCGACGCGCGATCGCAACGCGCATGGCCGTGGTGACGCAACGCGAGGAGCCGGTGTTTCCCCTCGCCGTGCGTGACTATGTCGCCCTCGGGCGGCACCCACACGGCGGTCCCTTCGCCGGCCGCACGCCCGATGATCGCGCCGCCATCGCGACGGCCATCGCCGGCGCCGGCATCGAGGCATTCCTCGATCGGGATACCGACGCGCTTTCGGGCGGCGAGTGGCAGCGCGTGCGCATCGCGCGCGCGTTGGCGCAGGGCGGGGAGGCGTTGGTGCTCGATGAGCCCACGACCTTCCTCGACATCGCCCACGAGATGGCCGTCTTCGAGCTGTGCGATGCGCTGGCCCGTGGCGGGCAGGCCGTACTGCTGGTCAGCCATCAGTTGAACCTCGTGGCGCGTTTCGCCGACCACATCGTGCTCCTGCACCACGGCAGGGTCGCCGCCTCGGGGGCGCCGGCGGAGGTCATGCGGGGCGAAGTGCTCGAGCGTGTCTACGAATGGCCACTGGTGGTGTCCCGGGATCCCGCCGTGGGCGCCCCCGTGCTCGTGCCCCTCAGAAACCGCGGCAGCCGCTGATGCCACCGAAACCGAAGTGTGACTCCTCCCCAGCCACTCACCTCCGCCTGATGCGCCATCTCCTCGTCGCCCTCGCCCTTCCCACTCTCGCCCTGGGTGCCCAGCAGTCGTCCACCGACACCACCCGCCTCCCGGCGACCGTGGTCACGTCCACCCGACTCGAGACGCCGATCGACGCGCAGACCTCGGCCGTCACCGTACTCGACGGACGGCAGCTGCGTGCGGAGGGGGTGACGCACGTGGCCGACGCGCTGCGGCGCGTGCCAGGCCTGGCCATCTCGCGCCAGTCATCCTTCGGCTCGCCGACGGCGCTGTTCCTGCGCGGCGGCCAGTCCAACTACGTCCGCGTGCTCGTGGACGGCGTCCCGGTCAACGAGCCAGGCGGTGTGCTCGACCTCGGACGGCTCACGCTCGATGACATCGACCGTATCGAGGTGGTGCGCGGTCCGGCGAGCGTGCTCTACGGCTCCGAGGCCGTGACGGGTGTAATCCAGGTGTTCACCCGCAACGGCAGCGGGCCGACGCGCCTGCGCAGCGAGCTGGGCGCCGGATCCCTCGGCATACAGCGCGGCTCACTCGGCGCCAGCGGCGGCTCGGGGGCGCTCGGCTGGACCCTGCAGGCAGACCGCCACGCCAGCGACGGCATCCTGCCGTTCAACAACGCCTATCGCAACGATGGAGTGAGTGGCGCCCTGCGCCTTGCGCCCGATGCCAGGACGGACCTTCGGCTCACGGCCCGCCATAACAGCTCGCTATACCAGTATCCCACCGGCTCATCGGGTGCACTGGAGGATCGCAACGCCGAGCGCCGCGAGCACCGGCTGCTGACCGGCGTCGAGCTTGGACGCCGCTGGACGGATCGGCTGGAGTCGCGCGCGCAGTTCGTCGCCACGGACCTGCTGCCGCGCACGAATGACGGTGCCGACGACGCGGCGGACACGCTTGGGTTCTATGGGTACTTCGCCCGCGGCGCCGTAAAGCGTCGACTCGCCGACCTTCGCAGCACGCTGCGACTTGGCGCATCGCAGTTCGTGACCACGGGCGCCGAGTGGTCGCGTGATTCGGAGCGGAGCAGTGCGCTGTCGCAGAGCGAATTCGGGGACTTCCCTGATGCCTTCCGTGCGGCGCGCGAGAACCGTGCGCTCTACGCCCAGCTGCACGGCGAGGCGGGCCCGGCCACGTACACGCTCGGCGGCCGCCTCGACGACAACTCGGCGTTCGGCCGCTTCGAGACGGCGCGCGTCGGCCTCGCCCTGCGCGTGGCGCCGCGGGTTCGCGTGCGCGCCTCGGCCGGCTCGGCCTTCAAGGCGCCGAGTTTCTTCGAGAACTTTGCGGGTGGCTTTGTCACCGGGAACCCCGGCCTGCGCCCCGAACGGTCACGCGCCGCCGACCTTGGCCTGGAACTCACGCTGCCCCAGGGGTCGGCGCTCACCGTGACCGGCTTTACGCAGCGCTTCCGCGACATGATCCAGTACACGGGCACGCCCGCGGCGCCGACCGACCCAAACTACTTCAATATCGCGCGGGCGAATGCGGGTGGCGTGGAAGTGGAGCTGGTGCTGCCGGAACTGCTCGACCTCGAGAGCAGCGTCGCCCACACCTGGACCGAGACGCGGGTGGTTGACGCCGGGTTCGAGACCTCGCCGAACGCGAACTTCGTGCAGGGCGGGCGCCTGATTCGCCGGCCGGCGCACGTGACCACGGTGGAGGCGCGTCGGGACCTCGGCTGGCTGGGCCAGCTGTCGCTGACTGCCATCCGCACCGGTGCGCGTGAAGATCGCGATTTCGCGACCTTCCCGGCGACCGTCGTGATGCTGCGCGCCTTCACCACGGTGGACCTGGCCCTGGATCTCGGCCTGCCGCTCCTGTCCCTGCCGGAGGCCCGCCTGCTGCTGCGCGCCGAGAACCTCGGGAACGTCGACTATCAGCAGATCGCCGGGTTCCGCTCGCCGGGTCGGGTGCTGTACGCGGGACTTAGATTGGAGCGGTGATCGAGACCGGCGCGATTGTCCTGCACGCCTTCGACTACCGCGAGACGAGTCGCATCGTGCGGCTCGCCACGCGAGACGCCGGCGTCGTGTCGGCCATCGCACGCGGGGCGCGCCGACCCAAGAGCAAGTTCGGGCAGGGGCTCGACCTCTTCACCAGCGGCAGCGCGCAGCTGCTGCTGCACCCGACCGGCGACCTGCACACGCTGGCGGCCTTTGACGCCAGCCGGGCGCGCGGCGGGCTCGCCACGTCGTTGCAGCGCTTCGGTGCGGCGGCCGCACTGGCGGAGCTCTGCCTGCGCTTCGGGACCGAGGCCACGGCCGGTGTGCACGATGCCCTGCAGGATGGACTGGATGCCATCGCGGCGGTGTCCGAGCTGCAGGTGCCCGGGGCCGCGCTGACCGCGGCCTGGCGCATTGTCGCCGAGCTGGGCTTTGCACCGGCGCTGGAACAGTGTGCGCTGTGTCATCGCGAGATCGCGGACGGGGAGGAGGTGCGGTTTTCCCATCGCGCGGGCGGGGCGGTGTGCGCGAGCTGTCGCACGTTGGTGCCCGGGGCTCGCGCGCTGCCCGCCTCGGCGCGGCTGGCGCTGCGGACCTGGCTGGCCGGGGGCGAGGCCACGCTGGAGGACCATCAGACCGCCCGCGCGCACCAGCGCCTGCTGCGCGAGTTCCTCGAGGAGCACCTGGCCGACGGGAAGGCGCTACGCGCCTTCCAGTCC
This sequence comes from Gemmatimonadaceae bacterium, assembly GCA_038145035.1. GTDB lineage: Bacteria > Gemmatimonadota > Gemmatimonadetes > Gemmatimonadales > Gemmatimonadaceae > Pseudogemmatithrix. Next base: position 6,605 of record JAYQOZ010000042.1, read on the forward strand.
TGGGAGCGGCTCGACCGATGATCGTCGGGACCGGTGGCCACATCGACCACGGCAAGACCGCGCTGGTGCGGGCCCTCACGGGAGTGGAGACGGACCGGCTGCCCGAGGAACGGCGCCGCGGGATCACCATCGCGCTGGGATTCGCGCCACTCGACCTGCCCGGGCTGGGCATGGTCGGTGTCGTCGACGTGCCGGGACACGAGGCCTTTGTCCGGACGATGCTGGCCGGCGCCTCCGGCATCGATGCGGCGCTGCTGGTGGTCGCGGCCGATGAAGGCGCGATGCCGCAGACGCGTGAGCATCTCGAGGTGTTCCGCCTGCTCGGGGTGTCCCGCGGCGTCGTCGCCCTGACCAAGATCGATGCCGTGGATGACGAGATGCGTGAGATCGTCACGCTCGACATCGAGGAGCTGCTGGTTGGATCCTCCCTGGAGGGCGCGCCGATCGTACCGGTCTCGGCGCGCAGCGGCGAAGGCCTCGAGGGCCTGCGCGCGGCGCTCGTCGACGTGCTGGTCCGTGTGCCGGCGCGCGAGCCGGATGCCGGCTTTCGCCTTCCCGTGGACCGGGCCTTCTCGGTGGCGGGCGCGGGCACGGTCGTGACCGGCACGACCTGGAGCGGTGAGGCGAGCGTGGGGGACAGCGTGCGAATCCTGCCGGCCGGTCGGATTGGCCGGGTGCGCAGCATCCAGTCCCACGGTGCCGCGGCCGACCGCACGACCCGCGGGGCGCGGACGGCCTTGGCGCTCGCTGGCCTAGGGAGGGCGGACGTGGAGCCTGGGAGCGTGGTGCTGCGCGAGGACGAGCCCTGGGAGCTGACGCAGGTGCTGCGCGCCGACGTCGCGCTGGTGCCCGGCGCCCCGGCCCTCGGCGTGCGGAGCCGGCTACGCTTTCATCTCGGCACCTCGGAATGCGGGGCCAGGGTGGTCGTGCGCGGCGGTCGCCTGGAGCCCGGTGCCACGCTGCCCGCGCGAGTCGTGCTCGACGCGCCCGTGGTGGCGCGCGCCGGTGATCGCTTTGTGCTGCGCGGTGGGTCGCCGCACACCACCATCGGCGGCGGCGTGGTGTCGGACCCGTTGCCTGGCGCGCGCCGCGCCCGGCCCTGGGAGCGGGTGGAGGCCACGCCGCGCGCGCGGTTGGCATGGATGCTCGCTGAAGCGACCCCGTCCGGCGTGGCGCTCGCCTCGCTCCCACAGCGATTGGGCATCCCCGGGGCCGCCATCGACAAGCTGCTCAAGGGCGTGAAAGGCGTCGCCCAGGTGGAGGGGCGGCTGCTTGACACCGTGGTGCTTGAACACCTCCGGCGCACGCTGCTCGACGCCGTGGAGCGGGCGCATCGTGAGCAGCCGTTGGCACCAGGCCTGGACCGCCAGACGGCCCGCGCCGCGCTTCGCGTCGATGACCGCATCGCGGACGAGGTGCTGCGGCGCGCCGAGCGGGCGGGCCTGCTCGAGTCGGTCGGGGCGGCGCTCCGGGTACCCGGATTCGACCCGTCCACGACCGCGGGGGCCGACGACGCCAAGGGGCGCCTGCTGGCGGAGCTTGAGCGGGCCGGCGTCGAGCCGCCCTCGGTCGCCGAGCTCGAGGCCGGTCTCGGGCGCGACGTGCAGCCCCTGCTCAAGCTGTTGGAGCGCGAGGGGCAGGTCGTGGCCATCGCGCTGGACCGTCGCTATGCGCGGAGCGCCGTCGTCACGCTGCTCGGGCGCCTGCGCTCCGGCACCGAGCCCGGCCGCCTCTACGCACCGGCTGAGCTCCGCGAGTTGCTCGGCGTGACCCGGAAGTACCTGATCCCCTTCTTGGAGTGGTGCGACCGGCAGGGCATCTCGCGGCGCAGCGACACCGGCCGCAGCTTTCCCTCGATTCCAGCGAATCCCTGACGCGGGCTGCGCCATTCGCCCTCGCAGGGGCCGTCGAACCCCCGCACCGTACGGATGTCCGGCGCTTTGGCAGACCAGGGCGCCAACCCCGCACGCACATCCGCCGAAACGGCGGGCCGATGACGGCGTAGTGCTTGCACGACCCATTGCAGCGAAGGCCGTGTACTCCTGCGGCCCCAGACCTCTCCTGAGCTGTCCCCATGCTGAATCCTGACCGCCTCACCGTAAAGTCCGGCGATGCCATCACCGACGCGCTGACCCGCGCGCGGCAGAACGGCAATCCGCAGGTGCACGACACGCACCTGCTGCGCACGCTACTGCAGCAGGACGAAGGCATCGTCGTTCCGATCCTCCAGAAGCTCGGCGTCTCGGTGCCCGCGCTTTCGGAGGCCCTCGAGCGCGAGATCGCGCGCTATCCGAAGCAGACGGAGGCGCAGCCGACGCTGGCCCGCGAGGTGAACGCCGTGCTCGACGCCGCCGAGGCCGAGGCCAAGGCGCTGGGCGACGAGTACGTCTCCACGGAGCATCTGCTCCTCGGGCTCGCCACGGCCAAGGGCTCGGAAAGCGCGAACCTGCTCAAGGCGCAGCGGGTCTCCAAGGAGTCGCTGCTGGAGGCGCTCACGGCGGTCCGCGGCGCGCATCGCGTGACGGACCAGACGCCGGAGAATCAGTACCAGGCCCTGCAGAAGTTCACCCGCGACCTCACCGACGACGCGCGGAAGGGGAAGCTGGACCCCGTGATCGGTCGCGACGAGGAGATCCGCCGGGTGATGCAGGTACTGTCGCGGCGCACCAAGAACAACCCGGTGCTGATTGGCGAGCCCGGCGTCGGCAAGACGGCCATCGCCGAAGGCCTCGCGCAGCGCATCGTGAACGGCGACGTGCCGGAGTCGTTGCGCAACAAGCGCCTGGTCTCGCTGGACCTCGGGGCCCTGATCGCGGGCGCGAAGTTCCGCGGCGAGTTCGAGGAGCGCCTCAAGGCCGTGCTGAAGGAGATTACGTCCAGCCAGGGACAGTTCGTGGTGTTCATCGACGAGCTGCACACGCTGGTGGGGGCGGGGAAGGCCGAGGGCGCGATGGACGCGGGCAACATGCTCAAGCCCATGCTGGCCCGCGGCGAGCTTCGCGTCGTCGGTGCGACCACCCTCGATGAGTACCGTAAGCACGTCGAGAAGGACCCGGCGCTCGAGCGGCGCTTCCAGCCCGTCTTCGTGGGCGAGCCCAGCGTCGAGAGCAGCATCGCCATCCTGCGCGGCCTCAAGGAGCGCTACGAGTCGCACCACGGCGTGCGCATCACGGACGGTGCCGTGGTGGCGGCGGCCACGCTGTCCAACCGCTACATCGGTGACCGTTTCCTGCCGGACAAGGCCATCGACCTGATGGATGAGGCCGCCTCTCGCATGCGCATCGAGATCGATTCGCTGCCGCAGGAGATCGACGAGGTCGAGCGCAGGATCGTGCAGCTGGAGATCGAGCGGCAGGCCCTGGCCAAGGAGAAGGACGCCGCCTCCAGGGAGCGTCGCGCCGCGCTGGAGCAACAGCTGGCCCAGCTCAGGGAGCAGAGCGCCGGCATGAAGGCCCAGTGGCAGAACGAGAAGAATGCGCTGGGCGAGGTCGGCCGCATCAAGTCGCGGATCGAGGAGTCGCGCACCGCGGTCGAGCAGGCCACGCGGAGCGGCGACCTGCAGCGGGCCGCCGAGATCCAATACGGCGAGATCCCGAAGCTCGAGCAGGAGCTGAAGCAGGTCGAGGCGCGGCTGCATGAGCAGGCCGGCGCCGCCCGCTTCCTCAAGGAGGAGGTCACTGCCGACGACATCGCCGAGATCGTGGCGCGCTGGACGGGCATTCCCGTCTCGCGCATGCTCGAGAGCGAGCGCGAACGCCTGGCCACGCTGGACCGGCAGCTCGCCAAGCGCGTGGTCGGCCAGCAGGAGGCGGTGGAGGCCGTGGCGAATGCCGTGCGCCGCTCGCGCGCCGGCCTGCAGGATCCGAACCGGCCCATCGGTTCCTTCATCTTCCTCGGGCCCACGGGCGTGGGCAAGACGGAGACGGCCCGCGCGCTTGCCGAGTTCCTGTTCGACGACGAGCAGGCGATGGTGCGCATCGACATGTCGGAATACATGGAGAAGCACGCCGTGTCGCGACTGATCGGTGCGCCCCCGGGCTATGTGGGCTTCGAGGAGGGCGGACAGCTCACCGAGGCCGTGCGCCGCCGTCCGTACTCCGTGGTGCTCTTCGACGAGGTCGAGAAGGCGCACCCGGATGTGTTCAACATCCTGCTGCAGATCCTCGACGATGGCCGCCTCACCGACTCGCAGGGGCGCACGGTGGCCTTCCGGAACGAGGTCAGCATCATGACCTCGAACGTGGGGTCCACGTGGATCCTGGAACACGCCGGGTCCGACTGGGCCGAGGTGGAACGGCAGGTCACCGCCGCGCTGCGCGGGCAGTTCAAGCCGGAGTTCCTCAATCGCGTGGACGACATCGTGATCTTCCACCCGCTGGGCGAGGCGCAGATCGAGCACATCGTCGGGCTGCAGCTCTCGCGGATGGACCGCCTGCTGGCCGAGCGCAAGATTACGCTGGACCTCTCGGAGGCCGCGCAGGCGCTGATCGCGAAGGAGGGCTACGATCCGGCGTTCGGTGCGCGCCCCCTCAAACGGGCCATCCAGCGGCTGGTGCAGAATCCGCTCGCGCTTGAGCTGCTCGAGGGCAAGTTCGCCGACGGCGACCACATCGTGGGTGACGCGCAGGGCGAGCGTCTCGTC
>JAYQOZ010000043.1:0-2887 GCA_038145035.1 Gemmatimonadaceae bacterium
GTGTCAGGCCGCGCCGCGTGCCGGCCTGCGCTTCCGCCCGACAGCGCGCGTCCCGTTCACGGGCCTCCGTCCCGCGCAGGACGCCGGCGGCGAGCAACAAGGCCAGCGCCAGGCCCTGCTCCCAGCGCGATGCGGCGACGCTGCGCGCGCGGAGCCAGGTGAGGGCGACCGGCATCGCGAGCGCCGCCAGCCACGGCAGCGCGGCCTCGCCGCCCAGGCCGAGCGCCGTCCCCGCGCCCCAGGCAATCGCCCCCAGCAGCAGCAACGGCATCGCCCGGGAAGCCTGTGCCGCCCGGGCGATCTGTTGCCATCACCGTGTTGCCCCGCGCGGCCTGCTATCCCGCCATCGGCAGCGGCTGGCGCTCCTGCACGGGCGTGCCCGTGAACGTGGCCCCGGTGGTACCGGTGAGTTCGACGGTCAGGTACTGGCCGATCAGCGCCGGCGTCCCCGGCACGAGCACCGTCTTGAAGTCGCGTGAGCGCGCCTGGTACAGCTCGCCGCCCTTCCGCGCCTCCTTTTCCACCAGCACCTCCATCCGCTCGCCGAGCCGCCCGAGGTTCTTCTCGCGCGAGATCCCGCGGATGGTCGCCAGCAGCTCGGTGTACCGCGCGTCCATCACCTCGGGACCCACGGTCCATTCGGCCGGCATGCGCGTCGCCGGCGTGCCCTCACGTGGCGAGAACTTGAAGGTGAAGGCGTCGTCGAAGCGCAGCTCGCGGCAGAGCGAAATGGTGTCGGCGTGATCCTGGTCCGTCTCGCCCGGGAAGCCGACGATGATGTCCGTGGTGAGCCCCAGCCGCGGCATCGCGGCCCGGAGCCGCTCGACGCAACGCCGGTAGTCCTCGCGCGAATAGCGGCGCAGCATGCGTTTTAGCATCGTCGTCGAGCCGCTCTGCATCGGCAGGTGCACGTGTTCGCAGACAGTCGGCGTCTCGGCCATCGCCGCGATCACCCGGTCCGAGAAGTCGTTCGGGTGCGGGCTCGTGTAGCGCACGCGACGGATGCCGTCCACGGCGCCGACGGCGCGCAGCAGGTCGGCAAAGTCATGCGTCCCGTCGTGATAGGAGTTCACGGTCTGCCCCAGCAGCACCACCTCGCCGATGCCCTGCTGCGCCACCTCGGCGGTCTCGCGGAGCACGTCGGCGAGGCGGCGCGAGCGCTCCGGCCCCCGCGTGGTCGGCACGATGCAGTACGTGCAGCGGTAGTCGCAGCCGCGCTGCACGGGAATCCAGGCCTTTACGCCCTCGAAGCGTCGTGCCGCGAAATCCTCGTAGTGCTCCTCGAGGTCGAAGTCCGTGGCCGTGAAGCGCTCGCCGCCGCGGGCGCCCTCGATCAGGCTGGGCAACGACCGATAGGCATCAGGCCCCACCACGAGCTGCACGCGCGTGTCGGTCTCCAGCAGGCGGGGGCCGAGGCGCTGGGCCATGCAGCCGGTCACGCCGAGCACGGCATCGGGCTTGAGGTCGCGGCGGAGCTCGCCGAGCCGCCCGATCACTCGCTGCTCGGCGTTCTCGCGGATGGCGCAGGTGTTGACCAGGACCACGTCCGCGCCCTGCGGTGCGTCCACGCTCACGTAGCCCTCGGCCTCCAGCCGCCCGTACATCAGCTCGGAATCGCTGACGTTCATCTGGCAGCCGTAGGTCTCGATATAAACGGTGCGGGGGCTGGGCGCGGTCATCGGGGAAAGATAGTCGGGCCCGGTCAGGCGCCGGTTCCCACGGGGAGCCAGATATGGAAGCTGCTGCCCGCCCCCTCCTGGCTCCGGACCCAGATGCGCCCGCCGTGCGATTCCACGGCCACGCGGCAGAACGCGAGCCCCAGCCCGCTGGAGCGCACCCGCGGTGCGTGCGGCACCGCAAGCTGGGTGAACTGCTGGAAGATCGTCTCCTGGTATTCGGCGGGAATGCCCGGCCCCGTGTCCGAGACGGTGAAGAGGATCCCCGCCCCGTCGCGGCGCGCGCCGAGCGTGAGCGTGATCGGCGTGGGCGCGTGCGTGATGGCGTTCTGGATCAGGTTCGAGAGCACGCGCTTGAGCAGCGGCTTGTCGGCCTGGAAGACCGGGGCATCGTCGGCCACGGCCATCTGCGCATCCGTCTGCTCCTGCCGGAAGCGCAGCGACCAGTCAAACGCCAGCTCGGCCACCAACGCCGCCGGTGCGATGGGTTCCGGATGCAGCGTCAACGGCTGCTCGGCCACGCGCGACACGTCGAGCAGATCCTGGATCAGTGCCAGCAGGTCCTCGGCCTTGCCCTCCACGTCGCTCAAGGCCCGCGCCGCGCGATCCGGCACCGCGCCGAAGTCACCGTCACGCAGCATCTCCAGCGTGGCGAGCATCGAGGTCAGCGGCGTCTTGAGGTCGTGCACCACCATCCGCGTCAGGTCGTCGCGGGCCTTTTGGAGCTCACGCAGGCGACGCAGCGACTCCTCGAGCGCGTCGGTGGCCCCCTTGAGCTGGAGCAGCGATCGCACGCGTGCGCCGAGCACGTGACGGTTATGCGGCTTCAGCAGGAAGTCGTCGCCGCCGGACTCGATGGCCTTGAGCCGGTCGGCGGGATCGTTCAGCGCCGAGACGAAGATGACCGGGATGCGCGCCGTTCGCGGGTCACGCTTCAGTCGGCGGCAGACCTCGAAGCCCGTCTCGCGCGGGTCCACCGCGAGGTCCCCCGCGGGCATGGACACGTCGAGGACGCAGAGGTCCGGACGCTCCTGCGTGGCAAGGGCCAGGGCGCCCGGCCCGTCGTGGGCGTGCAGGATCTCGCAGCCCAGCGCCGCCAACTGGTCCCGGAGCAGCTCGACATTCGCCTCGACATCATCCGCGACGAGGATCCGCGGCAGGGCGGGCCCGGCGGCGCGCGTCACCAGCGTCTCCTACGGCCGGATGCCGAA
>JAYQOZ010000043.1:2897-4585 GCA_038145035.1 Gemmatimonadaceae bacterium
CGAACCAGGCGCGCTCGCTGGCGCCGGCGACGCTGCGGTTCGCCCGCTGCACCGCGAGGTCCACCTGCGAGCGGCCGCGCGCCACCGGGATGCCCAGACCGAACGAATAGCCGCGCTCGGAGACCTGGCTGCCGTTCACGCCGAAGGGGAGCGTGCGATCCCGCAGGCCCGCCCGCACGACGGAGTTGGCACCGGCGACCCGCGGCCCGAGCACATCGAGCCCGACACCCAACTCGGTGGCATCGAACACCGACAGGTTTGCGGTGCCGAGGTCGCGCATGTCGCTCCAGCGCACCTGCTCCACCCGCCCGGAAAGCCAGGCGCCGGGGATGACCAGCCAGCTCACCCCCGCCCCGTAGCGCGTGGGAACGCTGGCCTCGGCCACCGCGGTGCGGTTCTCCTCGACCGAGAAGGCGCCGCCGCTCCGGATGGATGCGGCAAGGACCAGGCCGTCGCGTGGCGTCGCGACGGCACCGAACGACACGGCGCGGCCCGAATACGCGACGGAGGAATACTGCTGCAGCGCGCCCACCCCGCTCGTGTCCGGGAAGCTGCGCAGGAACTCGGTGCGATTCTCGCCGACCACGCCGTGCAGCCCGACGCCGACCTGCAGTCGCGGATGCAGTGCATAGCCCAGCGCGGCCCGGACGTCGCTGATCGCACCGTCGCTCGCGAGCCGGGCATTCGAGGGAATCCAGTCGCCCAGCACGAGGAGGCTGTCCCGGTACTCATTCACCCAGGTGCGATCCAGGAGTGTCGTGACGCCCACGGCGCCCGTCAGCCGCCGCCACCCGCCGGTGGCGACAAAGGACGGAAAGCGCATCACCGCCGACTTGTCGTTCACGCCACCCACGGTGGTGCGGCGCCACTCCGGCTCGAACTGCAATTGGATGGCGAAGCGCGTGGGCTGGGTGATGGCGGCCGGATTGAGGCCCGAGCTGGGATCGGACTCGGCCGTCGCGCCACCGGCGGCGAGCGCCGCGGCGGAGAGCTGGCCGGTGGGGTAACCGAATCCCTGGTTCGATACGCTGCCCTGCGCGCCACCGACCTGCGCGAGAATGGACAGGCCGAGGATCGCCGGGAGGCCGCGCACACGGAGACGTCGCATCACGGGCGCCCGAAGACCTTGTTGGGGGTGTAGCTCACGCGAAGCCGCGGGCGGACACTGGGGTCGGCGGCATTCTGCCCAAAGAAGCGCAGGCCGGCGGCAGACACGCCCTCATTGTCGGCGCGCAGCACGAGTGCGTTCGGGATGTCGGCGAGGCCCGCCACCGACGCCCACTGCCGAAGCAGTGCGTTCATCTCGATCACCCGGACGCCGGAATCCGCCGGAAGGCCGCGGATGCTGTTCGTGTACAGGTTGCCGCCGGCGAGCAGCGTGGCCGCCCGCCGCAGGTCGGTCACGGTGGTGTTCGCCAGCACGAGGTGCGTGACCAGCGTCACCGAGTCCTGCACGCCACCCGCGATGGGGTCCTGCGTGAGTTCCAGCTGCGCACGGAGCACACCCACGGAATCCGTCAGCCAGGTCGGCAGCGAGAAGCGGAGATAGCTCCGGACGCCGGGAAGCCCGCCGACCCAGAATGTTCCGGCACGGCTGATGTCCGGTGCGAGGGCCACCACCGAGAAGTCAACGTAGTCGCCGGCCACGAAGGCCGGCGTGGCCGGCGGGAGCGACGCCGGCTCCCGGC
>JAYQOZ010000043.1:4595-10757 GCA_038145035.1 Gemmatimonadaceae bacterium
CCCCGCCCCCCCCTTTGGGGGCGGCCGGGTTGTGGGGGGGGGCGGGCCCCCCCCCGTATATCCACCGTGCGCCCGCCCCCCCCCGGGGGGCGGTGGCCGGCGTGAGCGACGCCGGCTCCAGGCCCGCGACCCGGGGGACCAAGGTATCTGGCGAGACGCGATACTCGAGCGCGGGCCCATCCCCACCCGGGAAGAACGGCACCAGGCGGAACTGCGCCGCTGCCGAGCCTCGCAGCTTGAGACCAATGCGGAGCTTGCCCTCCGGGTCGCGCACGATCTGCAACAGCCGTGCCGTGTCGAGTGGAATCCGCACCCGGCTCGAGTCCGTGAAGCTCAGGGAATCGGTGCGGAGGGTACCCAGCAGGCGATCCGGGGTGAACAGCGGCAGCAGCGAGCTGGGCAGCGAGTCCACCACCGAGGCGTCGTTCACGTCGTAGGCCTCGAGGAAGAACTGCTGCGGAATCGGCACGCCGTCGGAATAGAGCCGCACCGAGAGGAAGGCCGAGTCAAGGTAGGTGATCGGCTCCAGCGTGTCCCCGTCGAGCGGGACCCACTGCCGCACCAGCGTATCGAAGCGGATGACCGCACGCACGTCGAGCGAGTCGCCAAGCTGCGAGAGCAGCAACGGGCTCTCGAGACCCTGCAGCGGGAATCCCGTCAGCACGGTGTCGAAGACGTAGGCCGGCGAGATCGCGGAGTCCCGCACCTCGATGCCCTGGCCCGGACAGAGCAGCGGGCAGGACGCCGAGCTGTCGAGGCGCTCGTTACAGGCGCCGAGCGCCGCGACGAGCGGAAGGACGAGCAGGAGCAGGAAACGGGGGGAACGCCAAGACATCAGGAATGGAGCGAAGCGGGCGTGAAGGGATGCGGCAAGAGCTCGGCGAGCGTCCAGCGCGTGAGGTGTCCCTCGCGATCCACGGCAATGACCGGGAGCGCGGGCTGGAATTCGGCCAGGGCCTGGCGGCAGATGCCACAGGGCGGCGTGGCGGACGGGGCGTCGGTGGCGATGGCGATGGCGACAAAGGCGCGGTGCCCGGCCGCGACCGCGGCCCCGAGGGCCACGCGTTCGGCGCACGTGCCCGCCGGATATGACGCGTTCTCGACGTTGCAGCCGTCGAAGATGCTGCCGTCGGCACAGAGCAGTGCGGCACCGACGTGGAACTTCGAATACGGCGCGTACGCCCGGGACTTCGCGGCCTGGGCGCGGGTCGTGAGCTCCGACTCCCTCGGATGTACGGCAACGTTCATGCAATCACCGCCGGTAGGAACGAGCGGCCCCGACCGCGGAACGGGATCCCGAGCCAGTCGGCGACCGTGGCGCCGAGGTCGGAGAACGTCCCGCGCCGTCCCAGGTCGACCGCCTGCACCCGCGGCCCCAGCACGAGCAGGGGAACGTTCTCCCGCGCGTGGTCGGTGGAGGGCGTGGTGGGGTCGTTGCCGTGGTCGGCGGTGATGAACAGCAGGTCGTCCTCGCGGAGGGCGGCGATGATGTGGGGGAGCGCGGCGTCGAAGTCGCGCAGCGCCTGATGGAACCCCGGAACATCGTTCCGGTGCCCGTGGGCCTGGTCGAAATCTACAAGGTTGGCGAACAACAACCCATCCGGGCCCTGCATCTGCCACTCCAGGATGCGGCGGATCCCCTCCGCATTGTCGGCGGTGTGGCCGCCCTCGAGCCCCCGGCGGGCGAAGAGATCGTCCACCTTCCCCACGCCGCAGCGCGGGATGCCGGCCGCCTGCAGGGCGTCCAGCAGAGTCTCCTCCGGAGGCTGAATCGAGAAATCCCGACGGTTGGCCGTGCGGGCCCAGGCGCCGGGTGCGCCGACGAAGGGCCGCGCGATGACGCGAGAGACATCGTGCGGCGCCACCAGCATCTCACGGGCCGCCAGGCAGGCGGCGTACAGCTCGTCGAGGGGCACGGTGGCCTCGTGCGCCGCGACCTGAAAGACGGAATCCGCCGACGTGTACACAATCCAATGGCCCGTGCGCTGGTGCTCCTCGCCGTACTGCCCCAGGATCGCCGTGCCACTGCCCACCACGTTGCCGATCACGCCGCGGCCGGTCCGCCGGCTGAACTCCGCCAGCACCTCGGGCGGGAACCCCTGGGGATAGGTCGGAAAGGGCTTGGCGAGGTGCACGCCGGCAATCTCCCAGTGGCCCGTGGTGCTGTCCTTGCCTGCGGACCTCGGCTCCATCAGCCCCCAGGCGCCCAGGGGCGAGGCCACGGGCTCGACGCCGGAGAGCGGCCGGATGCGGCCGAGGCCAGCCCGCGCCAGCTGCGGCAGCTCGAGTCCTCCCACCGCGCGCGCCACGTTACCCAGCGTATCGGAGCCTTCGTCGCCGTAGGCCGCGACGTCGGGCGCGGCACCGATGCCAACGCCGTCGAGGACAAGGATGATCGCGCGTCTGGCCACGTGTTACTCCGGCGTGCGGGACTGCCGCGGCAGGCGCTGCCGGAGGCCGGTCAGCAACTCGTACGGTGACAGCGCCGCGCGCCCGGCGACCTCCTCCGCGGTGAGCACGTCGTCACCGAGCTGGCCCAGCAGCGTCACCACGTCGCCGGGGCCCACGGAGACCTCGGTGACATCAACCATCAACAGGTCCATGGTCACGACGCCCGTCACCGGCACACGCGTGACGCGACCACCCGTCGATTCCACCAGCGCCTCCCCCACATTCCCCAGCGATCGCCGATACCCGTCGCCGTAGCCGGCGGCGACCGTCGCGATGCGCCGGCGCGATGGCGCCCGCCAGGTCGCGTCGTAGCTGACGGTCTCCCCCGCGGCCACATCGCGCAGCTCGACGATCTGCGCCCTGAGGTGTGCCACCGGCTCGGGCTGCACCGCCGCCTTCGGGCCGCTGCCCACCCCGTAGAGGAACACACCGGGGCGCGCGCACTGCCAGGCCGAGGGCGAGCGGCGCACGATGCCGGCGCTGTTGTCGGCGTGCAGCCAGATCGGGACGGCCGGTAGCGCGGCCAGCGCCTCGCGGAACCGCCCCTCCTGCCGCTCCATCGACCCGTCGTCGAGCTCGGCGGAATGAAAGTGCGTAAAGGCGCCGCTCGGCGGGCAGCGCCTCAACGCATCGCCGAGCGTCGCGACCTCGTTCCAGTTGATGCCTGAACGATGCATCCCGGTATCGATCGCGAGCTGCCAGTCCCCCCCCCCGGCCGCCGCCCAGGTCCGAATGCCCTCGTCGGAGGCGAGCGTGGGCGTGAGCCCGGCGGCGCGCATGCGCCCCAGGTCCTGCGGCAGGGTGGGCGTGAACACGATCACCGGCCGCGTGATGCCGGCCTGCCGCAGTTCCTCGCCTTCGAAAATGGACGAGACCCCAAAGGCCAGGGGATCGATGACCTCGAGCGCGCGCGACACCCGGACGGCGCCGAGCCCGTAGGCGTCGGCCTTCACCATCGGAATGAGGGGAACCCGGGCGTGGGCAGCGAGGGCCCGCGCGTTCCGGATGAGCGCGCCGAGGTCCACCTCGACCCAGGCACGGGGCAACGCGTCCGGACTAGATTGCGTGGGCATTGGAGCCTCGTAGTGTACCGGACCCCAAAACGCGATGCAAGACAAAGCCACGCTTGAAGATGCCCTCGCCATCATGCGCGACCTCCGCGCCCGCGATGCCTGGGATCGGGCCCAGACGCATGAGTCGCTGCGCCCCTACCTGAACGAGGAGATGCATGAGCTCGACGACGCGCTGCGCGAGGGTAACGACGCGGCCGTGTGCGGCGAACTCGGCGATGTCCTGCTCCAGGTGCTCTTCCATGCGGTGATCGCCGAGGAGCGAGGGGCCTTCGGGCCCGAACAGGTCGCGGGCTCCCTGGTGGGCAAGATGACGCGTCGGCACCCCTGGTTGTACGGCACGGACGCGGAGCGCACCCCCTGGGAGCAGATGAAGGCCAAGACCCGCCGCTCGCTGGCAGAGGGGCTGCCAAGCGGACTGCCTGCCCTGCACCGGGCGCATCGCCTGCAGGAGCGGGCAGCGGGCCTGGGCTTCGACTGGCCGGACACGGCCGGTCCGATGGAGAAGGTCGCCGAGGAGCTGGGCGAGGTGCGCGCACAGATCGCCAGGGACGGCGCGGCGTTCGACACGCACGGTGTCCCCTCGGGCGACCCGCGGCACGAGAAGCTGGCCGAGGAGCTCGGCGACCTCCTCTTTGCGGTGGTGAATCTCTGCCGAAAGGCGGGCGTGCATCCGTCGCTCGCCCTGGACGGCGCCAATGCCAAGTTCCAGCGGCGCTTCGAGCAGGTGGAGCAGCTGGCCGTCCTGCGCGGCATCGACGTGCGCACGGCGGGCCTCGAGGCCCTGGATATGCTGTGGAACGAGGTGAAGCGCAGCGAGGGCGCCGCGTGACCGAGGTCCCCCCGCCTCCGCACGGCGAACCCACCGTTCCCGACGCCGTGCAGCATCTCCGCCCGTTCGGCTTCCACCGCGCGGACGAGAGCGGCGCGGCCCGTCGCGGCTGGTTCAACACCCCGCACGGCGTGGTGGAGACACCAGCCTTCATGCCGGTGGGCACGCACGCGACCATCAAGGGCCTCAGCGTGCAGGAGGTCGAGGCCACCGGGGCGCAGATGGTGCTGGCCAACGCCTACCATCTCTACCTCCGCCCAGGCGACACCGCCGTGCGCGCGCTCGGCGGCCTCCACGCCTTCTCCCGCTGGAAGGCCCCGATGCTCACCGACTCGGGCGGCTTCCAGGTCTTCTCGCTGAGCCAACATCGCACGGTGCGCGAGCGCGGCATTGAGTTCCGCTCGCACCTCGACGGCTCCCTGCACGACTACACGCCGGAGTCCGTGATGCGCATCGAGCGCAACCTCGGCGCCGACGTGATCATGCAGCTGGACGAGCTGATCGAGGGGAGGTCCGACGAGGCGGCGTCACGCAGCGCCATGGAGCGCTCGCTGCGATGGCTGGAGCGCTGTCGCGAGGAATTCGAGCGGCTGGAGCGTGAGGGCCGCGCGGCGCTGGACCCCGTCGCCCTGCCCCCCGGTGCGCCGGCGCTGCACGAGGAGCCGGAGCGTGAGCGCGTCGCCCCGCCGCAGGCGCTGTTCCCCATCGTGCAGGGTGGCATCCACGCGGAACTGCGGCGCGCGAGCGTGCGCGGCATCCGGCAGGCCGGCGATTGGCACGGCATCGCCATCGGCGGCCTCTCCGTGGGCGAGGCAAAGCCGGACATGTACGCGACCATCGAGGTCTGCGAGCCCGAGCTGCCGCGCGACCGGCCGCGTTACCTGATGGGGGTCGGCTTCCCCGACGACCTCGTCGAGAGCGTGCGCCGCGGCGTGGACGTCTTCGACTGCGTGGTGCCCACGCGCATGGGGCGGCACGGCACGGCCTTCACGCCGGATGGCACGGTGCAGATCAAGCGTGCCGACCATCGCTTCGACCGGCGTCCGATGGTGGAGGAGTGCGACTGCTACACCTGCACCCACTACGACCGCGCCTATCTCCGCCACCTGTTCAACGCCGAGGAAATGCTCGGACTGCGCCTGCTCTCCCTGCACAACGTGCACTACCTCGTGCGCCTGATGCAGACCGCACGCCACCGCCTGGCTGACGGGACGTTTCCCCGCTGGGCCGACGACTATCTCGCGCGCTACCGGGCCAACGGACGCGCAGCCCGGACGACCTGAAGCCGGAGGATCCCATGGGCACGAAGACCGCTGCCGACACGCTGCTGGAAACACTGAAGGCCCGCTTCGAGGCCAACCCCGGACGCCATCGCGGCATCGACTGGGCCGCCGTCGAGCGGCGACTCGCCAAGGATCCCGCCGCGATGAAGACCCTGGCGCAGATGGAGGCCTCGGGTGGCGAACCCGACGTCACGGGCCACGACGCCAAGACCGGCGCCGTGTGCTTCACCGACTGCGCGGCCGAGAGTCCCGAGGGCCGCCGCAGCCTGTGCTTCGACCGGGCCGCCCTCGATGCGCGGAAGGAAGCCAAGCCCAAGGGCAATGCCGTCGAGGCCGCGAAGCAGATGGGCGCCGAGCTCCTGGACGAGGCGGAGTATCGCGCGCTTCAGGGGCTCGGGGCCTTCGACCTCAAGACCTCCAGCTGGATTGCCACGCCCGCGGCCATCCGCAGCCTCGGCGGCGCGCTGTTCTGCGACCGGCGCTACGACACCGTGTTCACCTACCACAACGGCGCGCAGTCGTACTA
>JAYQOZ010000044.1:0-7337 GCA_038145035.1 Gemmatimonadaceae bacterium
CGGGGGCCAACCCCCAGCTGCTTCAGCTCCACGAACTCGCCGATGGGGTGGTCCAGGTGGACGACGAGGTCGCCCTTCTTCAGGTCCCGCAGGTCCGAGAGGAACGACCGCGAGAGTGCCCGCGGCTGCGGCCGGTCGGACGCGGTGCGGCATTCCTCGAAAACGTCGCGCTCGGCAAAGATGGCGAGCCCGGCGTCCGGCAGGCGGAAGCCGCGGGAGAGGGACCCCAGCCCCACGAGCACGGCCGCCGTCCGCGTGCCTTCGGGGTGGTCCACGGGGAGCGCCCGCAGGTCGTACTCCCGCAGCACCTCGACAACGCGCTCGGCCATCCCGGGCGTATCCGCCACGAAGAGCTGCGTGTCCCCACGCTCGCGGCCCTTGCGCAGTTCGGTGACCCAGTCCAGCACCCGGCCCCGATACTCGGCGACGGGCTGGCAGGCCACGTGGTGGGCGGAGTCGTCGAGCGCCAGCTCCTCGAGCACCGACCCGCCGGCCAGACGCGGGAGCACGTCCGCTTCGGTCAGGAAGATGGCCTCCGGCGGCTGGAGCGCGCCCGGAGCGTCGCCCAGCGCGTCCCAGCTCCGGCGGGCCTGGTCCGCGGTGCGCCGGACGGCGTCCGCCACGTCGGACGGCTCGACGACGACAATCTGGCTGGCGCCGGACTCGGCAAGCAGCTCGAAGACGCTCCCGGCTGGTTCATCGTCAAACCGGTCGCGCACTGGACTCACGGTGAGCTGGTCCACCACCTCCGCCGATCGCTGCGTGCCGGGGTCGAACCGGCGGATGGTCTCCACCATGTCGCCCACGAACTCCAGGCGGACGGGGCGGTCCTGGTCGGCGGGAAACACGTCCACGATGCCGCCGCGGACAGTGAACTCACCGTGGGCGTCCACCGGATCCTCGCTCGTGAACCCGGCGTCCACGAGCTGTTCGGCCAGGTCGTAGGGCTCAACGGTGGAGCCCGGCCTCAGGTCGAAGGCGGCCTTGAGGAGACGCGCGCGCGCGGCCACGCGGGGCAGGAGGGCCGGCGCCGAGGCCACCACGAGGCGCGCCCGGTGCGCCGCCACGGCGTGCAGCGCGTGCCCACGGGCCGAGAGTACGCGGAAGTGCGGGCTGAGGCCGCGGTACACATCCACCTGGTGCGACGGGAACGGGCAGACGCGGCGGGCGTCCAGCGCGCCACCCTCGAGCGCCTCCAGGAAGAACCGGACGTCGGCGACCACGGGGTCCACGTCGCGGTCCGCCGGCACGACGGCCAGCGTGACACCCGGAAACGTGCTGGCGGCATGCGCCAGGGCCAGCGCGCGGGCCGAAGGCGAGAGACCGACCACGCGCGCGGCGGAGCGATCCAGACCGGCGCGGCTGATGGCCGCCTTGAACAGGGCGCCGAGCGCCAGGGAGGTGGGGTGCGACACGGCGCCGGCCTAGCCTCCGGACGGACGGGACGCCGCGCCGCCGAACCGCCAGCCGTGACGCAGACGAACGATGCCGACATCGGCCCGCGGGGCGGTGACGCGGAAGCTGTAGAGCAGGCGGTGGTAGTCGTAGGGTGTGCCGTTCGGCTTGTGAACCGCCACGTCCAGCCTGTAGCTGCCGGCCACCAGGTCCAGTGGGTCGACCTCGAAGGAGACTTCGCCGGCACCGGTGAGGGGGCGGGGCTCCTCGCCGTCGATCGCCGTGTTGGTGCCGTAGCAGCACACGCCCTCGGTGTTGAATACTCCGACGCCGAAGACGGCGTCCTGCACTCCGGCGGGCGACTGCACGGCCATGCGGATGGTCATGCGTGCGCCGGTCTCGTAGACGGCGGCGGGTTGGCCGTCGGCGCCGAGCAGCTCGACGCCGGTGATCTCCGCCTCGCGTGAGCCCCAGCGGCCCTCCTGCGCCTGGAACATGTCGGCCGGTTCGCTGCCGGCGTTGCCGGCCTCGGCCTCGGTGGCACGCGCTTCAGCCGTTGTCGACACCGCGTCAACGGCACGCGCGGCCGGGGGTTCAGCGGCCGCAGCCGCGGTAGCTGAGACACGGCGCAGGGCGGTGTCGTTCTCCCCCGAGAGCTGGCGGTCCTCCTCCCGTGCCACGTCCAGGCGGTACTCATCGACGATGCGGCGTGGGTCCCCCTGCGCGCGGACGAGACCCTTGTCGAGCCAGAGCGCCTCGTCACAGAAACGCTCGACAAGATCCAGGGAGTGCGTCACGAGCACGACCGTCCGGCCGCGGCGGCGGAACTCGGCAAACGTGTCCAGGCACTTGTGCGTGAAGGCTTCGTCGCCGACGGCGAGTACCTCGTCCACCAGCAGCACGTCCGGGTCAACGTGCGTGGCGACGGCGAAGCCGAGCCGCATGTACATGCCGGAGGAGTACGTCTTGACCGGCGCGTCGATGAAGTCCTCGAGCCCGGCGAACGCGACGATCTCGTCAAACCGCCGCGCAATCTCCTTGCGCGCCAAGCCCAGCATCAGGCCGTTGATGAAGACGTTTTCCCGGCCGGAGATTTCCGGGTGAAAGCCGGCGCCCAGCTCGATCAGAGCGGACACCCGGCCGTGGACGTGCACCTGGCCGGAGCTTGGCTTGCCGATACCGGCCCGCCCCTTCAGCCGCCTGCTTTTGCCCGACCCGTTTCGGCCAATGACGCCAAGGGCGCGGCCCTTCGCCACGTCGAAGCTGACGCCTCGCAGGGCCTCGAGGGACTCGTCCGCCGTGAGGGCCCTGGTGAGGCCGCCCGACAGGAAGGCGCTCTTCAGCGTAGAGAACTGGCGCCGCTGGCTGAACCGGCGGTAGGCCTTGCGGACGTCCCGGACCTCTATGGCGTGCATGGCTACACGGACTCCGGCAGGGCGTCGCGGAGGCGGTCGAAGATGAAGTAGCCGGCGAGGAACACCAGGCACGACGCGGCGCCGAGCAGGAGCAGGTGCGGCCACGCCGTATAGGGCCCCGGGGTGAACAGGATGTCCTGGTAGGCCCGGGCCAGGTGGGTGAACGGGTTCAGCGCGAGCCACGGCCGAACGGCCTCGGGCGCCTGCGTGAAGGGGTAGATGATCGGCGTCGCGAAGAACCAGACGGTGACGAGGTTGGTCACCAGGTCCCGGACGTCCCGGAAGAGCGCCGTCAGCGACGAGAGGGCCAGGGCGAGACCGAGGGAGAGCACCAGCTGCACGAGGACGACCACGGGCAGCCAAAGCAGGTCCGGCGTGAGGAACGGCGCACGGTAGTACACCAGGAACGCCAGGAGGATCGGCAGGCCGAGGCAGAAGTGCGTCAGGTTCGCCAGCACCGTAGTGATGGGCAGCACCTCGGCGGGAAACAGCACCTTGCGGATCAGGTTCGCGCCGGAGATGAGCGAAGCGGAGGACTCAAGCAGCGAGGCCGAGAACCAGGTCCACGGGAGGATGCCGCAGAACAGGAACAGCGCGTACGGCTCGTACTCGGAGGCCCGGGTGCCGGGCAGCACCACCGTGAAGACGAACGAGTAGATCAGGAGGAGCAGGAGGGGGTTGACGAAGGACCAGACAAAGCCCAGCGCGGACCCCCGGTAGCGCGCCTTCAGCTCCCGCGCGGCGAGACCCTGGATGAGGGCCCGGTACCGGAACAGCTGTCGTAGGTTGCTGAACACTCGGACACGCCAGGCCGGCGACGGCCGGTCCCGGCGATTTTACACGCGCGACTTGATGCGGCTGGCCACCTGCAGGCGCATGATGGACTTCATCATCGCGATCCGGGCCCGTTCGAAGTCCATCTGCGGCATCGGCTGCGCGATGCGCTCCTCGGCCCGCCGCTTCGCGGCTTCGGCCCGGGCGACATCGATGTCCTCCGCCCGCTCGGCCACGTGCGCCAGCACGGTCACCCGGTTGGGCAGCACCTCCACGAACCCGAAGGCCACGTGGAGCTGCGTGGTCGCCTGGCCGATGCGGTACGTCAGCTGGCCGACCTGAAGCGTGGCCAGGTACGGCGCATGGCCGGGCAGGATGCCCATATAGCCTTCCGCCGCCGGCACCTGCACCTCGTCGACCGTCTCGCGGACGAGCGCCCGGTCGGGCGTCACGATCTCGAGCGTCAGCCGGGAGTGGTCGGCCATCGGCTAGCCCTTCATCGTCCGGGCCTTTTCGACGGCCTCTTCGATGGTGCCGACCATGTAGAACGCTTGCTCCGGCAGCTCGTCGTGCTTGCCGTCGACGATCTCCTTGAAGCCGCGGATCGTGTCCGCCACCGACACGTACTTGCCCGGGAGGCCGGTGAACTGTTCGCCGACGAAGAACGGCTGCGAGAGGAACCGCTGGAGCTTGCGCGCGCGGGTCACCGTCAGCTTGTCCTCCTCGGAGAGTTCGTCGATGCCGAGGATGGCGATGATGTCCTGCAGGTCCTTGTAGCGCTGGAGCACCTGCTTCACTGACCGCGCAACGTTGTAGTGCTCGTCGCCGAGCACGCGCGGGTCGAGGATGCGCGAGGTGGAGGCCAGCGGGTCCACGGCCGGGTAGATGCCGAGCTCCGCGATCTGCCGCGACAGGTTGGTCGTGGCGTCGAGGTGCGCGAACGTGGTGGCCGGGGCCGGGTCCGTGTAGTCGTCGGCCGGCACGTAGATGGCCTGGACGGACGTGATCGAACCCTTCTTCGTGGAGGTGATGCGCTCCTGCATCTGGCCCATCTCGGAGGCCAAGGTGGGCTGGTAACCGACGGCGGACGGCATACGGCCGAGCAGAGCCGACACTTCCGAGCCCGCCTGCGTGAAGCGGAACACGTTGTCGATGAACAGGAGCACGTCCTTGCCCTCGGCGTCGCGGAAGTACTCCGCGACGGTGAGCGCCGAGAGGCCGACGCGCAGACGCGCGCCCGGCGGCTCCGTCATCTGGCCGTACACGAGCGCGGCGCGGGACTTGGACAGGTCCTTCTCGTTGATGACGCCCGACTCCTGGAACTCGAGCCAGAGGTCGTTACCCTCACGGGTGCGCTCGCCGACACCGCCGAACACCGACACACCGCCGTGCTTCATGGCGATGTTGTTGATGAGCTCCATGATGATCACGGTCTTGCCGACGCCGGCGCCGCCGAACAGACCGATCTTGCCGCCCTGGAGGTACGGCTCCAGCAGGTCGATGACCTTGATGCCGGTCTCGAACATCTTGAGCTCGGTGGACTGCTGCTCGAGCGTCGGGGCGGGGCGGTGGATCGGCCAGTGTTCCTTCGCCGCCACCGGGCGATCCGGGAAGTCCACGGGCTCGCCGAGCACGTTCAGCACGCGGCCGAGCGTTTCGGGACCGACCGGGACCGAGATCGGCGCGGTCGTGTCAATGACCGTCATGCCGCGGGTCATGCCATCGGTCGGCTTCATGGCGACGGCTCGGACGCGGTTCTCGCCGAGGTGCTGCTGCACCTCCGCCACCACGTCGATCTTCTGGCTGCCGTCCGTGCCGTCCGACACGATGCGGACGGCGTTGTAGATCTCGGGAAGCCCTTCCGCAAACTCGATGTCGATGACGGGCCCGATGACCTGGACCACCTTGCCCGTGCGCTGCGCCGTTGCTGTCTGTGCCATAGCTCTCGTGTCGTACCTGCGTGGATCGAATGGGGGCCGCGCCGCCTAGGTGGCGGACGCGCCCGACACCACTTCGATGATTTCCCTGGTAATGGCCGCCTGCCGGACCTTGTTCATGTAGAGCGTGAGGTTCTCGATCATCTCGCTCGAGTTCCGGGTGGCGGAGTCCATCGCCGTCATCTGGGCGGCGAAGAACGCGGCGTTGGATTCAAGCAGGGCCCGGTAGACCTGCACCTGCACGTAGCGGGGGAGCAGCTGCTCGAAGATCTGCTCCGGGTTCGGCTCGTAGGTGTACTCCGTGGCGGGCCCGGCCGACTCGCCCTCGATGGCGGTGCGCGGAATCGGCAGGAGCTGCTCGGTAACCACGCGCTGCGAGATCACCGACTTGAACTCGTTGTAGATCACGTCCACGCGGGATGCGCGCCCTGACGTGAACTCCTCGATGACCATATCCGCCAGCGCCTCGGCATCCGCGAAGGACAGCCGCTGGAAGATGTTGACGCGGTCGTAGGCCACCTCGAAGCCGCGGCGCCCGAAGAACTCCCGCCCCTTCCGGCCGATGAGGCCGAGCGCGATGGGCGTGGTGGACGTCCCGTGTCGGGCGATGTGCTGGCCGGCAGCCTTCAGGATGTTCGAGTTGAAGCTGCCGCACAGGCCGCGGTCCGCCGTCACGACGATCAGCAGCGGACGCCCCTCGCCCTCCGCGGGTACGCGCAGCAGCGGGTGGGTGGGGTTCTCGATCCGCGTGACCAGGCCGTTCAGCACGACCCGCATCCGCTCGGCGAATGGACGGGCCCCGACGATGCGGTCCTGCGCCCGCTTGAGCCGGGACGCCGCGATCATCTTCATCGCCTTGGTGATCTGCTGCGTCGACTTGACCGCGCGGATCCGGCGACGGAGGTCAATCAGGGACGGCATCGACTAGGCAACCGCGACCTTCGACCCGACGAAGTTCTGGGCAAAGTCCTTGAGGGCGGCCACCAGTGCGGCCTTGGTCTCGTCGTCGAGCACCTTCTTCTCGCTGATCCCGGTCAGCACGGCGGGGTGCCGGCTCTCGAGGAAGCGGTAGAGCTCCTCCTCGTAGCGGCTCACGTCCTCGATGGCCACCGGGTCGATGTAGCCGTTGGTGGCGGCAAAGATGATCGCCACCTGCCGCTCCACCGCCAGCGGGCGGTACTGCGGCTGCTTCAGGATCTCGACGAGCCGCTTGCCGCGGTTGAGCTGGGCCTGCGTGGACTTGTCGAGGTCCGAGCCGAACTGCGCGAAGGCCGCGAGCTCGCGGTACTGCGCGAGGTCCAGCCGCAGCGTGCCGGCCACGGACCGCATCGCCTTGATCTGCGCCGAGCCGCCGACGCGCGACACCGAGTTGCCGACGTTGATGGCCGGGCGCACGCCCTGGTGGAACAGGTCCGCCTCAAGGAAGATCTGCCCGTCGGTGATCGAGATCACGTTGGTCGGGATGTAGGCGGAGAGGTCGCCGGCCTGCGTCTCGATGATCGGCAGCGCGGTGAGGGAGCCGCCGCCGAGGTCCGTCTTCAACTTGGCCGCGCGCTCCAGCAGGCGGGAGTGCAGGTAGAACACGTCGCCCGGGTACGCCTCGCGGCCAGGCGGGCGGCGCAGCAGCAGCGAGATCTCGCGGTAGGCCTGCGCGTGCTTCGACAGGTCGTCGTAGACGCAGAGGGCGTGGCGGCCGCTGTCGCGGAAGTACTCGCCGATGGCGCAGGCGGAGTAGGGGCTGATGTAGAGCATCGACGCCGGGTCGGACGCCGAGGCCGCGACGACGATGGTGTAGCTCATCGCGTCGTTCTCTTCC
>JAYQOZ010000044.1:7347-10622 GCA_038145035.1 Gemmatimonadaceae bacterium
CCGTCTGGCGGTCGCCGATGAGCAGCTCGCGCTGACCGCGGCCGATGGGCACCATGCCGTCGATGGCCTTGAGGCCGGTCTGGAGCGGCTCCTTGACCGGCTGGCGCTCGGTGACGCCCGGCGCGATGCGCTCGATGGGCAGGAACTGCGTGGTGTTGATGGGCCCCTTGCCGTCGATGGGCTGGCCGAGCGCGTTGACGACGCGGCCGAGCATCTCGTCGCCGACCGGCACGGAGATGATCCGGCCCGTCCGCTTCACGGTGTCGCCCTCGCGGATCTCGCGGTAGTCACCCAGCAGCACGGCGCCGACGCTGTCCTCCTCGAGGTTCAGCGCGATGCCGAACACGCCCTTGGGGAACTCCAGCATCTCGCCGGCCATGGCGCGCTCGACACCGTGGACCTGGGCGATGCCGTCGCCGATGGAGACGACGCTGCCCACCTCGGCCACGTCCACCTGGACGGAGAAGCTGCCGATCTGCTCGCGAATGATCTTGGAGATTTCTTCTGCTCGAATGTCCATTGCCACCAGTCTCTGCTACAGACGATCCACAAGGCTGCTGCGCAGACGCGAAAGCTGCGTCGCGAGGCTGCCGTCAAACACGGTGCTGCCGATACGGGCACGCACCCCGCCGATCAGGGTCGGGTCCACGCGGGTCGTGACGACGACGGAACGGCCCGTCGCCTTCGAGAGCCGCTGCTCCCACGCCGCCGTCTGCGCCGGCTCCAGCGCTTCGGCGGTGGCGAGTTCCGCCTTCACGATGCCGCGGTGCGCGTCCAGGCGGTTGCCAAAGGCGGCACGGAGGTCGCCGATGAGGTCCAGCCTGCCGCGGTCGGCCAGCAGGCCAAGCAGCTTGGCCAGCGGCGCCGCGAGCGACAAACGACCGGCGAGCTCCTGCACGATGCCACGCTTGATGGCGGCCGGGATGGCGGGGTTGGCGAGCGTGCGCCGCAGTTCGGCGTTCGCATCGACGAGATCGGCGACGGTGGTCAGGCCCGCGCTGATCGGGTCCAACAGCGATTCCTGCACGGCCACATCAAAGAGCGCCTTCGCGTAACGTGCGGCCGAGGCCCGGTTGCTCATGCGTAATCAGTCTTCCACTGGGTCGCCCGCACGGTCCGGACGACGACTGTCTTTCGAATCCTTCAGGGAATCGTTGCGCGGCATGCCCGGCGCGGTGCGCCGGACAGTTCACAAACAAGCATTTATACCATGAGGACGGGCCTGTGCGGTTGGGGGTCGCCGTCGTCGGGCGGACCCGAGGGAGGCGGGTCCTGCGCTCCCCGGGCGCGTGAGAAAGAGCACCCCGGCTCGTTCACTTCAGTCGCGCTGAAACCGCCTCCCTCGGGTCCACCCGACTCCCCGATCTGCGAGCCGGCCGTCCCCATCCGGAGGGCGCAGGAACCGCACCCCGGCCCGCCGCCTGGACCGGCACGGAGACCTAGTTCGACGTCAACCGTTCGTAGAGGCGGTTCAGCTCATCCTCATTCTTGAAGTCGATGCGGATGGTGCCGCCGGCACCCTTGCGGGCGATCTGGACGCGGGTGCCCAGGACGAACTTCAGCCGGTCCTCGGCGGCCCGGGTGTGCACGTCGGTGGGGTGGGCGCTCTTCGCGGTCGCCGGCGGGGCGGGGCGGGCCTCGCGGCGCGCCATGGCCTCGGCCTCACGGACCGACAGGCCGCGGCTCACCACCTCGCGGGCCGCCTGGCGCTGCGCCTGCTCGGTGGGCAGCGCCAGCAGGGCGCGGGCATGGCCCATCAGGAGGGCGCCGGCCGCGAGGTCAGCGCGGACCTCCTCCGGCAGCTTCAGCAGGCGCAGTAAGTTGGCCACCGAGCTGCGGTCCTTGCCGACCACGGTGGCCACCTGTTCCTGCGTCATCTGGAACTCGTCGATCAGCCGGCGGTAGGCCAGCGCCTCGTCGATGCAGTTGAGTTCCTCGCGCTGGATGTTCTCGATGAGGGCCAGCTGCAGGTTGTCCCGGGCCTGATCGCCGCTGAGCTCGCGGACGACGACGGGCACCTTGAGCAGGCCCGCCCGCTGGGCGGCCCGCCAGCGCCGCTCGCCGGCGATGATGCGGTACCCGTCACCCACCCGGCGCACGACGATGGGCTGGATGATGCCGTTCGCCTTGATGGAATCCGCCAGCTCCTGAAGGCGGGCATCGTCCATCTGCCCACGGGGCTGGGCATCGTTCGGGCTGAGGCGATCGACGTCGAGTTCAAGCACGCCAGCACGGGCGGCGGGCTGGGCTGGCGCTTCCGGGATCAGCGCGCTGAGGCCCTTCCCCAGCGCGGGTTTACGTTCGGCCATCGTGATGTTCTCAGTGCTCCGGCGCCGCGGCTGCCGGTGCGGCCTGACGGGAAAGGAATTCCTGGGCGAGCTGGACGTAGGCCTCGGCGCCGCGGGACTTCTGGTCGTACACGACGGCCGGCAAGCCGTGACTCGGGGCCTCCGCCAGACGCACGTTGCGCGGGATGACGGTCTGGTAGACCTTGTCCCCGAAGAACCCGCGGACGTCTTCCGCGACCTGCTGGCCAAGGTTGGTGCGGTCGTCAAACATCGTGAGCAGCACACCTTCGATGTCCAGCCCGGGATTCAGACCCGCCCGCACCCGCTTGAGTGTGCCGAGCAGCTCGGCGAGGCCCTCGAGGGCGAAGTACTCGCAGTGCAGCGGAATGAGAACGCGGTCCGCCGCCACCAGCGCGTTCAGAGTGAGGAGTCCGAGCGAGGGCGGGGCGTCCAGCAGGATGTAGTCGAAGCGCGACCTGAGGGGATCCAGCACGCGCTGCAGACGCCGGTCGCGCTCGGGCAGGTTCACCAGTTCCACCTCCGCGCCCGTCAGGTTCCGGTCGGCCGCCATGAGCCAGAGGTTGGTGTGCGGCGTCTCCAGAATGAAGTCCGCCGCGGACGCTGCGTCAGCGTCGGCCGTCAGGGCTTCGTAGGTGCCACCCGCCGGCGCGCGCTGGCCCTTCATCCCGATGCCGCTCGTGAGGTTGGCCTGCGGGTCGACATCGACGATGAGGACCCTCCGCCCGCTCGCCGCGAGGGCGGCCGCCAGGTTGATGACGGTGGTGGTTTTGGCAACGCCACCCTTCTGGTTGGCGACGGCGACGACCTTGGCGTTCATTTGGTGTAATAGCCGAAAACCACAAGTGGTCTGGTCTTCTGGCGACACAGAATAGGTCCAACGCGGAGATTGGTCAACCAGATTGGGGTGGCTCGGGCCGGAATGTTTCACGTGGAACACTCATCGGCGTGCAGAACTGCGTTACGCGA
>JAYQOZ010000045.1:0-1077 GCA_038145035.1 Gemmatimonadaceae bacterium
CCCGCGCCCCCCCCCCACCCCGCCCCCCGGGCCCCCAGCCCCCCCCCCCCGGCCCGGGGGGGGGGGGGGGGGGGGGGGCCGCGGGGGGGGGGCCCCCCCCCCCCGGACGGCCTAGGCGGCGTCCGGTCGCAGCTGCCCGTACTTCTCCAGCGCCTGCTTCACCGCCATGCGCGCGGAGGCCTCAAGCTCATACTCCAGCGAGATCTCCATCAGCTCCTCGGCGCCGTGGCGCCGGCGGCGCGAGGCGGCACTATTGGAGGCATCGTGCCGCCGTGCGTACTCGCGGCAGGCGTGCCAGAGCGCATTAGCCGTGCGCCACCACTCCTCGGACTCCGCACCGCGTCCAATGGCCGCGATCTCCTCGTAACCTGCCGTACGCGCCACCAGCTGCGCCTCGCAGACCTCCGCCATATCCCAGGTCGCGTTGAACTCCACATCGTCGGCATGCACTCGGTTGAGCGCGGAGAGCCGTTCGTGCTGATGGCAGCACTCACGGGCCGCTCGGTAGAGGGCGTCGGCCGCATCACGCACCGGATGCTGCGAGGGCTTCGACAGACGCGCGGGGGATTTCGTCGGCATGGGACGCTGGTAGAGGGAAGTGCAAGCTGGTCAGGCCGCACTGCGGGGCGCAAGCGGGGTACGAAGCTCGTCGCTAGGCCAGCGGGCCGGCCCGCATGATCAGCGGCCAGACCACGGCACGTTCCCGCTCCCGGCCCCAGACCTCGGCCAGCTGCTCCTCGAAGGCCAGTACCTTCGCCTCGCCTTCCGCCATGATCAGTCGCTGCACCGACGACCAGGTGCGCAGGAAGCCGAGGTAGCGCGCACAGCTCCACCGCTCCACGATCTCAAATGCCGGCGCCTCGACCTCGGCAATCGGCAGCGGCATCGTGCGGTAGCCCGCGTGGATCAGGTGATGCTCCGGCGCCCAGTGGTCCCCGACGGTGACGTCGTGGTAGTGACGCATGAGCTCGTCGATCCCAGGCGTCACCCGGCTGTGGGTGTAGGCAAATGCCGCGAAGACACCGCCGGGCCGCAGCACCCGTCGGACCGACGCAAAGAATGCCTCGAGGTCGAACC
>JAYQOZ010000045.1:1087-10621 GCA_038145035.1 Gemmatimonadaceae bacterium
ATCCACCGAGCCGTCGGCGACCTCCGGCGCGTAGGTGCTGCGGGCGAAGCGGATCCGCGCGTGCGGCACCGCGAGCGCCAGCTGTTGATCGCTGGGATCCGTCGCCACCACGCGCGCGAAACGCGTCACCAGCCCGTGCGCCACCTGGCCGTTGCCGGTGCCCACATCCCAGGCGAGGTCGAGCCCGGGTGCCGCGCCGGCGAGCCACTCGTACAGGGCCAGCGGATAGCGCGGGCGGTGCACCGCATACGAGGAGGCGTTCCCGGAGAAATGGTCGGCGAACCGTTGCACCGGCTCGCTCACCGCGGCGCTGCCTCGCCGGCGACCACCGCGATCGCATCACCGGCGGGACTCAGGGCCAGTCGCGTGATCCCGCGCAGGCCGTACGCGGCGAGGTCCGCGAGCACATCCCAGCGGCCGTCCACGCGCAGGTAGAGCCGCGATCCCGCCGAGGCGATCAGTGCGCCGTCGCGCGTCCACACGTGATACTCGCCGCCGGGCGGCGCCGGCAGCAGCCGGCGCACCCGCGCCGTGCGCGCATCCACCTCGTGGATCACCGCGGAGTCCCGGTACATCTGCACATACGTGAAGGCATCGCGCCCTGGCACCCGCGCGAACGCGCGCCCGATGCCGCGCGCCAACGTGTCTACGCGCTCCGTCATCGGATTCGCCAGCACCAGGGCGTTGGGTTCGCCGAGCACGAACGCCCCGAGGCTGCCGGCGGAGATCCACACGTGGTACCCAACCGGCTTGAGGCCGGGAAGGATGACGCGCGACGCCGTTCCATCGAATCCAAACGCCCACAGGCGCTGCGTGGAGTCGGCCTCGACCCGGATCACGCTCACACCCACGCCATCCGGCATCAGCGTCGCCGAGTACTCGCTCTCCGGCGTCCGCGTGAAGGGCAGCGGCGCCGACCCATCGAGCGCCACGCGCCAGATGTCCGCCTGCCCGTCGTCCCGAACGGAGGTGTAGAACACAGCCGCGCCGTCCGCCGTGAACGCCGGCTGGTTGTCGTAGCCGGGACGCTTCGTGAGGTTCACCGGCCGCCCCACCCGCAACGTCGTACCGCTGCCGCTCAGCGAGGCCACCCAGACCTCCGTGCCGCCCTGTGCCGCCAGCGCTGGCGCCAGTGCGCCGGCGGCGACCACCGCGGCCATTGCAACCGTTGCGGCGTGCAGCACCCTACGAGTCCGACGTTGCATCTTCACGAGACCTCCGCCACGAGTCGAGCCGCGCGGGATGCACGGCGCCCTGCCACCTGCTCAGCCGGCGGGAAGCACCGTGCCACGACACTCCCCAAACCCGATTCTGGCGGCGCCGACGCGTTCGCACCAGCCCCGGACGATCACCTCGTCGCCGTCCGCCAGGAACGTGCGCGTCTCGCCGTTCGGCAGGGCAATCGGCTCGCTGCCACGCCACGTGAGCTCCAGCAGGCAGCCGCGCGACTCCTTCGTCGGGCCCGAGACCGTGCCGCTGGCGATGAGATCACCGGGTCGGAGGTTGCAGCCGTTGCTCGCGTGGTGCGTGAGCATCTGCGCCAGCGTCCAGTACATGCGCCTGAAGTCGCCGCGGCTCAGGCGCACGGCATCGGCACCCGCCCCGCGCATGGCCGCCGTGCGCAACCAGACCTCGAGCGTGATCGCCACGCCGCCCAGCGCCGCATCGCCCGCATCGGTGAGATACGGCAGCGGCGAGGGCTCGTCCGCGCCGCGCACCCGCGCCGGAACACGATGCGGCGACAGCGCATCCATCGTCACCACCCAGGGCGAGATGCTCGTGCCGAAGTTCTTCGCGAGAAACGGACCCAGCGGCTGATACTCCCACGCCTGCATGTCGCGCGCCGACCAGTCGTTCACCAGCACGAGCCCCGCCATGTGGCGCTCGGCCTCGGCCAGCGGGATGGCGTGCCCCAGCGCATTCTCGCCGGCGATGAACGCGCCGACCTCGAGCTCGTAATCGAAGCGCGCCGTCGGGCCGAAGGACGGCGGGCCCTCGGGCTTCGCCGACAGCTGGCCCCGCGGGCGCCGCAGCGGGGTGCCGCTGGGCACGATCGACGAGGCGCGTCCGTGATAGCCGATCGGCACGTGCCGATAGTTCGGCAGCAGGGGATTGTCCGGCCGGAACATCGAACCCACGTTCGTCGCGTGGTCGATGCTCGCGTAGAAGTCCGTGTAGTCGCCGATCGACGCCGGAACGACCATCTCCACGTCCGCCATCGGCACCGCCAGGACGTCCTCGCGCGACGCCCGGCCGCCCTCCGGCGTGTCGGAGCGCAGGATCGCCTGCACGCGCTCGCGCAGTGCCCGGAGCCCGCCACGGCCGGTGGCGAAGAGCGCGTTCAGGGTCTCCTCACCGCAGGCCTCCACCACGTCGGCCCGCAGGCCATCGAGGTAGCCGGCATCGCGCGCGCGCTGCAGGTCCAGCACCATCGCGCCGATGGCCACACCGAGTCGCGGCGCCGCAGCCTCCGCACTGCGGAACGCACCCAGCGGCAGGTTCTGGATCGGGAAGTCGCTGCCGGCGGCGTGGGCCGACTCGACCCAGGAGCGCAGCGAGAGATCGTGCGTCGCGTCGGACATCATCGCGCGTAGGGAAGAAGGGAGAGGGCCGCGAGGTCGGCCACCGGTTCGGTAAACGAGCAGGAGCCGAACGAGCCTGCAAACTCCGCGCGCGCCGCGTGCAGCTGCGCCGGGGTGAGCACGCGGCCGCGCCAGGCCAGCGAGCCGTCGTGCACGGTGAACGCCCCTGCCTCGCGCTCCTCGAGCACGGGCGCCACATCCGCCGCCGCGTGACCGGCGTGCAGCAGCGCCGCCGCCACGAACACGTTCAGGTAACCAAACATCGTGCCGCGCGGCGCGTCCGGCGCGTAGGTGAGGGCATACTCGCCGCGCAGCGGATGGTGCAGCCCCGCGGTCGCCTTGAACGGCACGCGATGCCGCAGGCAGGCCGCGAGGAATCGCAGCACCTCGGCCGGCGTCGGAAAGGCCTCGGCCAGGACTCCGCCCGTGCGAATCTTGGCGCAGAGTCGCTGCGGCACCAGCGCCGCGATCAACGCGTCCGGGTCCTCGCGCACGGGCAGTTCGACATACACGCGCCGACGCGGTCGCAGCGCCGCCGCGATGGCGGACACATCGTCGGGACGCTCGGCCTTGGCCTCGATGGTGTCGATCGCAAAGCGGCCGGCCTGTGCGGCGTCGAAGGCGTCAAGCGCCGCCGCATCAGCGGCGCCCGCCAGCACGGCCAGCGGCCAGGGCGTGGCATCGCCCGGCCGCCGCACCTTCGAGGCCGCCGAGGCGAACTCCGCGAGGCGCGCCACGGGCACGACGAACCGTGCCAGCATCTCGCGGGTGGAATCCGTGCGGTAGCGCGCGTAGTTCGCCACCGCCGCCTCCATCGGCAGCGCGGCCGGCGGAAAGAGGCCCGCGTAGTCGACGAGCCCATCGAGCAGCGGGACCATCGCCGAGATCGACATCAGGCCGCGCCTCCGCGAAAGGTGATCGTCCAGCAACGCGTCTCGCCCGGCGTCAGCCAGGTCATGGCCTGCCATTCGCCAAGTGCCTGGGCGTAGGTGTCGGGGGCGGCGAGGGAGAGGCCCAGCGTCAGCGCCGGCTGCGTCACGGTGCGCAGGCCGCGTCGCCGCGCACGTGCGGTCCCGGCGCGATCGATGGCGACCGCGAGATGCGTCACGCCGGCACCGTCCATCGCGATGCCCAGGCGCGACTCGTCCTCGAGCACGCCGAGCTGCGCTCGCTGCGCCGAGAGATCCACCCAGGCGTTGAGCCGGCCGCGTCGGGGCAGGCTCCAGGGGCTCGAGAGGTCGCGGCGGCGGCCGTCCACCGTGAGCTGCGGCCATCGGTCGCCGCCCGCTTCGGACGCCGGCGTGACAACGCAGCCCTCGGCGCGCGATACGCGCAGGCGCTGGGCCTCGGGCAGGCGAAGTCGCGTTGCGGGAGTGAGCGGCAGCGCCAGCCAGAGACTCCACGGGAAGGGGAGGCGTTCGGCACCGGTGGTCATTGCCTCGTAGCGCGCCTCCACGCCGCCATCCGGGCGCACCAGCAGCGTCCGCGACATCCGCCAGGGCGCCCGCAGACCTGTCCACACAGTGCGCAGCTTGTGCCCCTCAGCATCGGTCGTGAGGGAGAGTTCCGGCGTCAGCGACCGCAGTTCGCCGCCCGCCACGAAGGCGCGGCCGCCGATGCCCTTCACCCAGCTCGGCACCTCACCCGCCCCGGCAACCGGGGCACACTCCGTCCAGCCGAAGCCCTGCGTCGGATGCAGGCCGGTCCTGCCGACCGCCGCCGTGCCGCCGAGCAGCCACTCGCGGTCAAACAGCTGGAGCGACCGGATGCGGGCGCCCTCGCCGGGCAGCACCTCCACCCGCGCGTCACCGCCCTCCAGCGCGATGAACCCCGGCTCCGCATGGGTCGCCGCGCTCACCGCGCCCTCAGACGATGGTCGCCGGATCCAGACGGCGCGTGAGCAGTACGCGCGCCACCGTCTCCCCGATCTTGTTGTTCGGGGTGCTGGCACCGGCCGTGAGGCCCCCCCGCACCGCACCGGCCGGCGGCAGCCAGGCATCCGCCGTCACCTCGGAGCCCGAGACCGGCTCGCGATACCGGATCGCCCCGGAGGCCGGATCGAGACAGGCGGCATCCTCGATGTGATACGTCCGCACCTTCTCGGCACAGAGTGCGGCCAGGGAGATGGTGTTGCTGGAGTTATAGCCGCCCACGACGAGCATCACGTCCAGCGGCTCGGTGAGGAGCGCGTTCACCGCGTCCTGCCGGTCCTGCGTGGCGCTGCAGATGGTGTCGAAGGTGCGGAAGTGCGTCGCCCGGTGCCCGGCGCCGTACACGCGTTCCATCGTCGCCCCGACCGCCTCGCCGATGGCCAGCGACTCGCGCGCCAGCATCGTCGTCTGGTTCGCCACGCCGATGCGCTGCAGGTGCCTGTCCGGGTCGAAGTGCGGGCTCGCCGCGTGCGCGTACTTCGCCAGGAAGGCGTCGTGCCCGCCCGCGAAGGTCCCGGCGATGTAGGCCATCACGTCCTCGGCCTCGCCCATGTTCCGCACCACCAGATACGTGCCGCCGGGATACTTCTCCACCTGCGAGGCCGTCGCCCGGGTCTCCTCGTGGTAGTACTTGCCATGAATCAGCGAGGTGAAGCCGTCCCTGGCGTACGCATCCACGCGCTTCCACACGTTCAGCACCGAGCCACAGGTGGTGTCCACCATCACGCAGCCCTTGGCGCGCAGGGTCTCGAAGTCGTGGATCGTCACGCCGAAGGCCGGAAGAATCACCACGTCGGCCGGCTCCACGCCCGAGTAGTCGAAGCCCTTGTCGCTGGGCTTGAGAAACACGACGCCCATCTCCCTGAGCTTCGCATTCACGTGCGGGTTGTGGATGATCTCGCCCGCGAGGAAGATCCGCTTCCGGGGGAACTTGGCCCGGGTCTGGTACGCGTACTCCACCGCGCGCTCGACGCCGTAGCAGAAGCCGAACTCCCTGGCCAGCCGGATGGTGACCTCGCCGGTCACGAGCGTGTGGTCGCGGGCCAGCAGGAGGTCGACCAACTGCCCGTCGTAGTCGGCCGTGAGGGTGTCCTGCACCTCGGCCTTGAGGCCGAATCCCTTGCGGTAATAGGTGGATTCGCTCGCCATGTTCGAAAGATACCATGCCCCCTCAGCCCCCGCCGTGTCCGGGGGGCGGGCCTGCCCCCGGCGCTCGCGTCCCGCCCCGCCGGGCCGTATGTTGGCGCCCATGGGCGAGCACTATGACCTCTGTGTCATCGGGAGCGGACCGGCCGGCGAGAAGGGCGCCGCCCAGGCCGCCTATTTCGGGAAGTCCGTCTGCGTCGTTGAACGCGCACCGAAGCCCGGTGGTGCCGCCGTCAACACCGGGACCATTCCGTCCAAGACCCTTCGCGAGACCGCCCTCTACCTGAGCGGCGTCCGCCAGCGCGGCCTCTACGGCGTGGACCTGCGGGTGAAGTCCGACATCACGATCGGCGACTTCATGCACCGCGAGCGCGCCGTCATCGAGACGATGTGGCGGCACATCGAACACAATTTCGAGCGGCACGCGATCACCACGCATCAGGGCGCCGCGCACTTCCTCGATCCGCAGACCCTGGCCGTGGAGCGCTACAAGCAGGAGACGCGCCACATCACGGCCAACGTCTTCCTGCTGGCCACCGGCTCGCGCCCCTCGCATCCCGCGGAGATCCCCTTCGACGGCCGGGTGGTCGTCGACAGCGACGACGTGCTCATGCTTACCGAGATCCCGCGCCGCATCGTCATCATCGGCGGCGGCGTCATCGGCTGCGAATACGCCGGCATCTTCGGGGCGCTGGGCGTGCAGGTCACGCTGATCAACAGCCGCGAGCGCCTGCTGATGCAGCTGGACACCGACCTCTCGGAGGCCCTGCGCGCCGAGATGACGCGGCGCCTGGGCATCCAGGTGGTGCTCAATGCCAGCGTCGAGGGTGTGGCCGTCGACGGCGACATTGCCGCGGTGCGCCTCAGCGACGGCCGCGAGCTGGCCGCCGACTGTGTGCTCTACTGCGCCGGCCGTGAGGGCAACTCCGAGGCCCTGCAGCTCAGCGCCGCCGGGGTCGCCGTGAACGCGCGCGGCTTCGTCACCGTGGACGCCGACTACCGCACCAACGTCCCGCACATCTTCGCCGCCGGCGACCTCATCGGCTTTCCCGCCCTTGCCTCCACCGCCATGGAGCAGGCGCGCGTGGCCATGTGCCACGCCTTCGATCTCAAGTACAAGTCGGCGATGTCCACCGTGCTGCCGTACGGCGTGTGGACCGTGCCGGAGATCGCCACGGTCGGGCTCGGCGAGGACGAGGCGCGCGCCAAGGGGCTACCCATCGAGATCGGCAAGGCGTCCTTCGGCTACAACCCTCGCGGCCAGATCATCGGCGACACCGAGGGTTTCATCAAGCTCATCTTCCGCACCGACAACCGGCTGCTGCTGGGTGCCAGCGTCGTCGGCGACGGCGCCTGCGAGCTCATCCACCTGCCCGCAGCGGTGATGCACTTCGAGGGCACGCTCGACTTCTTCATCGACGGGGTGTTCAACTTCCCCACCTTGTCGGACAGCTTCAAGTACGCCGCCTACGACGGCCTGCAGCGCCTGCAGCGCCGGGTCAGCAGGGCCATGGCGCCGCGGAGCCGCTCGGCAACGCCGCTGCTGGCCGGTCCGCTTACGACGGCCCCACGGCATACGGACTGAGCGCCTCGCGCAGGAAGTCGGGAATCGGCCGCTTCGCCAGCGTTTCCTTCTCCACACTCACCACCGTCAGCGTCGCCGACGCGCGGTACGTCCGGTCCGACGCGCGGAACGCCGCAAAGCGATACGTCAGCGAGGTGCGGCCGACCTTCGCGATCCCCGCCTCGATATCGAGCAGCTCGTCCATCTGCGCCGGCGAATGGAATTCCACCTGGAAGGCCTTCCGCGGCAGTTGCACGCCGCGCCTGACGCGCAGCTCCTCGTAGGGCAGGCCGGCCGCACGCATCATGTCGTGCTCCGCCGCCTCGAAATACTTGAGATAGGACCCGTACCAGATGATGCCCAACGGGTCGCAGTCACTCCAGCGAACGCGCTGCTGGATGCGGAACGGCAGG
Organism: Gemmatimonadaceae bacterium; assembly: GCA_038145035.1. Taxonomy (GTDB): domain Bacteria; phylum Gemmatimonadota; class Gemmatimonadetes; order Gemmatimonadales; family Gemmatimonadaceae; genus Pseudogemmatithrix. Next base: position 8,724 of record JAYQOZ010000045.1, read on the forward strand.
GAGGTCTGTTCGGACACGGGTTCGCCTGACAGAGGTTCGGGGAAGGTCTTACGGTGGTCCGGGTGGTACAATGGTAGCATCAATCGGAGGTCCGTCCGGGCGGGCCGGTTTGCTTCCCCCTGCGATCGGAGGTCGTATGCTCCGCTCTATCCTCGTCCCCGTCGATGGGTCGCCGCTCGCCGAACGGGCCCTCCCCATCGCGCTCGACATCGCCCGCCGCGCGGGCGGAACCGTCACCCTGCTGCGCGCGCATGTCCCGCTCGCCATCGTCGGCGCCACTGCCGAAGGCGTCTTCACGCAGGACATGCTCGCCGCGGATGACGCCCTCCGAAGCCGCGCCAGCTCCTACACCCAGGACCTCGCCGGCCGCCTCGGCGCCGAGTGGGGCGTGCGGGTGGACGCAGTGGCCGAGGACGGTGCTCCTGCCGGCCTCATCACCGAGGTTGCGGACCGCATCAACGCCTCGCTGATCGTGATGACGACGCACGGTGCCGGAGGCTTCGCACCCGGCTGGCTGGGATCCGTCGCCGACGCCGTGATCCGCCACTCCCACCGGCCGGTACTCGCACTGCCGGAGAACGATGCGCACGCGCATCGGGCCTTCACGCCGAAGACGGTGATGATGCCGCTCGACGGCTCCGCGCGCGCCGATGGCATCATCCCGGTGGCGCGTGACCTCGCGCTGCTCTTCGGCGCCGAGATCCAGGTCGTGCGCATGGTCGCGCCCTACGTGCCTGGCGACGTTGCCAGCGCGCTGGCGGCGGACCGGCCGGATCCGTACGGCATTGACGCCGAAAGCGCGGCGGCAAAGGAAAGCCTCGACCGCGTCGTCGCGGGGCTCACGGAGGCCGGCGTGAAGGCCGCCGCCACCGTCCGCGTTGAGCTCTCACCGGTGCGCGCCCTGCTCGACCAGATCAAGGAGTCCGATCCGGATTGCATCGCGGTGGCGACCCAGGGACGCGGGCTCTCGCGGCTCTTCGTCGGCTCAGTCGCCGACAAGCTGATCCGCGCTGCCGAGCGGCCGGTGCTCGTGCTGAGGCCGATGAAGGACTAGTCAGCCGCGTTCGTACAGCGCTGGCTTCACGAACGGCGCCAGCGCGTACGTCACCAGCACCTCGTAGGCCGCCTGCCGGTCGATGCGCCCTGCCGTGAGGATTCCCACGGCGCCCTTGCCGTGCTTGGTCCCCCGCTCGGCGACCAACCGGTCCATGGCGTGGCCCAGTTCCTCGCCGTCCCGGATCATGGCGGCCACGGCGTCCGGCAGCGGCATCGCCAGCGAGCCCCCGACGCCCTCGCGTCCATCACGATGCACGACCACGCACCAGGCACAGGTGCGCATCCCGCCGGGCCCGTCCACCACGCCACCCTCGAGCCCAACGCCGAGGTCGGCGGCCGCTGCCTCGCGCGCACGACGCGCGCGCTCACGTGCCCCGGCAATCGTCTGCTCGTCCCCGAAGGGCTGGTCCGGCACGCCGCTCGGGACGGGATGCGGCTCCACGAGCGCGTCGGGGGCGGCCCACGCCAGGACGGCCCGTGCCGCCCCGAGCTTTACGGGGTTCGCCGATCCGACGGCGACCTTCTGGATTCCTGGAATCATCAGCCGAAGATACCGCGGCGCGCTATCTTCGCGGCATGCCCGCCCGCTCCCATCCCGCGACGCCGTTCACCTTCCTCGGCGGACGCCTCTGGCTGGACTTCGTGAACACCGACGACGCGCGGCTCGGCGTGCGCACGGATGCCATCGCGTCATTTGAGACCTTCGTGCGCTGGCTGGCGGCCGCGGATGTGATCGACCACGAACGCGCGGCAGCGTTGCAGCGCCGGGCCGCGGCACCGCCCTCGGGCGCGGCGGCGGCGCGGGGCGCGGCGCGGCGGGTCCCGGCCGCGCGCCCGGGCCT
>JAYQOZ010000046.1:0-10536 GCA_038145035.1 Gemmatimonadaceae bacterium
GCGTCAGCGCGTCCCGATCAACCCGTTGAAGAGGAACTTGAACGTGCCGTGCGGCTGGGCCCGGAACAGCGCCTCCGGTCCGATCAGGCGCAGCATCCCGCGTCCCACCTTTGCATCGGCGGCGGCCACGCCGCCCTGAAGGAAGTTCTCGCCCCAGGCCCAGCCGCTGCGCAGCGGCATCGCGGTATCAAACCAGGCGATCGGCGTGACGCCCTTGGCCTGCGCGTCCGGCGAGAGGCGGAACACCGGGCTGTTGTCGAACATCACGATGGCGTGGTCCTCCATCCCCATCGCGCCGGCGGCCTTCGTGTTCACCGCGACCTCGAGCAGCGAGCCCGGCACGTAGAACTTCTCGCTGCCCAGGGGGCGCTCGCCGCTCTCGGGGATGATCTCCACGAGGTGGTTCGACATCGGGAGGCCGAGGTGCTCGGCCAGGTTGGTGGAGCTGCCGATGGTGATCACCGTACCGCCGTTCTCGATGAACGAACGGATCTGCGGAATCGTCGTTTCCTGGGTGACGTTGCCAAGCGCCTTTCGCCACTCCTCCGGAATGGACTCTGGGTTCGGGGCGCCGCCACCGAAGCCGCCGCGGCCGCTTTCGCCGCTGCGCATCGCCGGGATAGCGCCATCCACGAACAGGATTGCGTCGTACCTGGTGTTCAGGTTGCCGGCATCGAGCTCCTGCGGATACACGACCGTGAACGGGAACTCGTACTGCTCCAGCAGCCAGCGCGTCCAGCCGCTGGGCATGGAACCACCATAGCGATCCCAGAGCGCCAGGCGCAGCGCCTTCACCGGCGTGGCGCCGCTGGCGTTGCCCGCCGCGAACGAGAGGCCAAGCTCACGCGCGGCACGCTCGACGATCGGTCGGCTGGCCGCGGTGGCCGGGATGATCCAGGTGCCGTCCGTCTTTCGCGACACGGCGACATTCGCCTTGAGCAGGCGGTTCACCGCGATGAACGCATCGTTGGTGTTGCCGGAGAGGGCCCAGGTCGAGCCGCCTGCGACGGTTCCCGCGGGCGGCGTCACGCGGGTGGTCGGCGCGATCCTCTCGAACGGCCCGTCCAGCGCGTCGAGCACGCGGACGTACTTCACGCCCATCTGCATCGCCAGCGTCCAGCCAGCGTTGTCGTAGGGCGGGGTCGGTGGGCCACCGGGGATGCGGAAGTCGTTCGGGTGATCCTGCGGCTCGAACATGTCGAGCACGTGGGCACCGAAGGCCTGCCCCACCTTCACCACGTACGAGCCGGCCGGATAGCGCGTGCCTCCGTAGGAGAACGCGGCGGTGGCACGATGCACGTCGATGCCGTTCTTCTGCAGCGCCACGATGAAGCGCACGGCCGTCGGGAAGTCGCGCTGGTCCGCCGGCACGATGTAGGCCCGCGGGTCGCGCTTCGCGGGGTCCTGCAGCATTCCCATCATCTCCTGGGCGGCGGCGCCCGCACGCTGCTGCGCCGCATTGCCGAAGCCGCCGAGGAAGGCCAGCGGGTCGTCGCCCTGCTGCTGCGCGCGGCGGGCGCGATTCTCGGCGTCAATCCTCTCCTGCGCCGCCGCGATGCGCTTGGGCCAGATGGTCCAGCTGTCGCTGTTGCCCTGCTGGATGCGGTCGTTGCCCATCTTCCAGATGTTGTACAGGAAGATCTCGCGGTTGCGCGCGACGACGTCCCAGACGGCCTTGTTGGCCGTTACCGAGTACTCCACCGACTGGCGGAACTTCCACTCGCCCGGCTTCACCGGCAGCGGGAGGTCGGCGCTGCCGATCTGCCGCGAGGCGATGAAGGGGATCGAGATCGGCGTCGGGTTGCCGATGGTTTCCGTGAGGAGGCCGATCATGTTGTGGAAGTACACCGTGGTGCGGAGGCCGCCGTTCCACCAGGTGGAGTAGCCGGCGCCGAGGCGCATCGTCACGCCGCCCTTGTCCTCCTGCACGAATCGGTGGTGCATCGCCCCGCCGACCACGTCGAGCCCGGTGCGGATGAGCGGATGGATGTTGAAGTTCATCGGGTCGCGGAACGGCGGCGCGAACATCACCGTGCCGGCCGGGCCGGTCTGGTGATGGTTGTACATCACCTGCGGATACCACTCCGTGTACAGCACCCGGTTCATGTTCTCGGACTCGGGCTGCGCCGCCAGGTAGAAATCGCGGTTGTTGTCATGCCCGATGTACTTCTGGTACAGGCGCGGCACGCCGTTGGTGCTGCGCTGCCGCGGGTTGGAGTTCCGCATGTACCAGTCGCTGACCAGCTCCATGCCGTCCGGATTGGCGTGCACGAAGAGCACGATCAGGTCGTTGCGCAGCCGCGTGGTCTCCTCGTCGTTGCCGGAGATCAGCTGCCAGCTCGACTCGATCAGCTGCTGGGCGCCGAGCACCTCCGTGGCGTGTAGGCCGCCGTCCACCCAGACGATGCCCTTGCCCTCCTTGGCGAGCGATCGGGCCTGGGCCTCGGTGACACCCTCGGCGCGGGCCAGCCGCTCGGCAATCTGCCGGTAGCGCTCACGGTTGCGGAGGTTCTCGGGCGACGAGACGATCGCCATCAGCTGGACGCGGCCCTCCGCGGTACGGCCGATGGTGTCGAGCACCATGCGGTCCGTCTCACCGGCGAGCCTGGTCCAGTACTCGGTGAACTTGCTGTAGTTGGGAAGGACGTAGTCGGCCCCGATCTCGTGGCCAAAGAACTGCTGGGGAGAGGTCAGCCGCTGCTGCGCGGCCAGCGGCAGTGCGGCGAAGGCAATGGCGGTCAGTGCGACCGCGGTGCGAAGGGTACGCCAGGACATCGTGGAATGGCTCCAGGTGGGCGTGAGGTCCAGCTAGGACAATACGCGCGAAGCGCCGCCTGCGCTGGACTGGGCAACCGGGCGGCGGCCCACGCATCTTGCAGGTGTTCCCATTCCCCGGATGCCTGCGATGCCCCTGTTCCGTCGCGCCGCCCTTGCGCTCGCCCTTCTCCTCAGCCTCGGCGGCGGCCGCATCGCGGCGCAGTCGGCGGCGGCGATTACCGTCGCCGAATATGGCGCCCGCCGCGAGGCCCTCGCGCGAAGCGTCGGGGACGGCGTGCTGATTGTCTACGGCGCGCTGGAGCCCGTCCCCGACTACATGCCCTGGCTGCAGTCGGCGTCGTTCCGGTACCTGACCGGTTTCGGCGAACCCGACGCGGCGCTGGTGATGGTCGTGCGGAACGGGCAGCACCGCGACCTGCTCTTCGTACCGCCGCGCGACCCGGCCCGCGAGGTCTGGAACGGCCTGCGGCTCGGCGTCGAGGGCGTGCAGCGCCTGGGGATGGAAGGTCGGGATATCAGAACGATGGACGCGGTGCTCGACTCCCTGCTCGCGGACGAACGGCCGGTCCACGTAGTCGGCGACTTCGGGGGCGGCCGGACGCGCTCACCGCACGCGCAGCTGGTGGCCGCACTGCAGGAGCGGCATCCCGGCCGCAATGTCACGGACGTCTCAGAAGCCGTGCTCAGCCAGCGCGGCAGGAAGAGCGCCGCGGAGCTGGATCGCATCCGCCTGGCGTCGGAAATCTCGGCGCGCGGTCACCTCGCGGCGTTCCGGCTCGCACAGCCCGGCGTCGGCGAGTTCGAGCTGCAGGCAGCCGCGGAGCACGTGTGGCGACGCGAGGGCGCCGATGGCCCTGGATACCTGAGCATCCTCGGCTCGGGCCCGAACAGCACGGTGCTGCATTACAACACGAACAGCCGCGTGGCCCGCGCCGGGGATCTCGTCGTGATGGACATGGCCGCCGCGTTCGACGGCTACTCCGCGGACATCACGCGCACGATTCCGGTGAGCGGACGCTTCAGCGCGGCCCAGCGTGAGATCTACGAGGTGGTGCTCGCGGCCCAGCTCGCGGCGGAGCGACAGGTCCGCGTTGGCGCGCAGGCGCGCGCAATGACTGATTCCGCCACGGCCGAGCTGCGCAGCGGCCTGGCCAGGCTTGGCCTGCTGGAGTCGCCGTCGGCGACCTTCGATTGCGGCAGCGTCCAGCGGCCGCGGCAGTGTCCGCAGCTGGGGCTCTTCTACATGCACGGGCTCGGCCACGGCATCGGGCTGGAGGTGCACGACCCGGACCAGTACTACGAGACGGGCATCATCGCGGTCGGCAGCGCCTTCACGATCGAGCCCGGCGTCTACGTGCGGACGAACCTCGCCGAGGCCATGCCCGACACGCCGCGCAATCGCGCCTACCTCGCGCGCATCGCCGGGCAGCTGGCGCGCTACGGCGGGATCGGGGTGCGCATCGAGGACGACTACCTCGTGACGCCGCAGGGCCTGCTGCGGCCCAGCGCCGGCGTGCCGCGGGAGATCGACGCCATCGAGACATTGATGGCCGAGCCGCGCACGCCGCGGGATCCCGCTGCGGCCGAGCGGTTCACGCGGTACCGCGGCGGACCCTGAGCCTCAGGGCGCAGGTACGCCGGCGAGGATGCCCGCGCGGATGCGCCGCGCCATACCGCTGGCCCGCGCGTCCGGTTCGATGCGGCGCTCCATCCGGGGCTGCAGCTCCACGACCGCCGTGAGCGTGAGCTCCTGCGCATCGCGGCGCACGCGTATCGGCAGCGCGGCCCCGGCGCGAGCGCCCCAGACCTCGCGCCAGAACTGCCCGAAGTCCGGATCGAGGGTGGAGCGACCGCCGAGCTGCAGGATGACGTCGCCCGTCGCGAGTCCGGCGCGCGCACCGGCGCCCTCGGGATCGACCGCGCTCACCAGCACGCCGTCCTGATGCTCGCGCAGGAGCACGCCAAGCCGTGGCTCCGCCACCGAGTCCGTGACGAGGCGCCATCCGGCGCGGGGCAGCCAGGTATCCCAGGGAAAGGGCTCGCGCCCGTCGAGGTAGCGCCGCTCGAAGTCGCCCCAGGAGCGGCCGCGCGTGGCGCGCGCGACGGCATTCCAGAAATCGTCGTGCGTGAAGCCGCGACCCTGCCGATAGGTCTCGTCGTAGAGTTCGCGCATCACGTGGTCCAGCGCGCGCCTGTTGTCGCTGGCGTCACGGATGAGGATGTCGAGGGCGAGGCCCGCCAGCGATCCCTTGTCATAGTACAGGTCGGCGGTGCCGTCCTCGGACGCGATCCAGGCCTGCAACGAGGCGTCCTCGAGTGCCGTGGCCGGACGCGACAGTACGCCCTCGATCTTGGCCAGCGTGTTCTCGAGGAACACGGCCTCCGCGGTGAGACCGCCGCGGAGCAGCGCGAGGTCGGCGTAGTAGTCCGTGACGCCCTCGCTCATCCAGAGCCAGGGCGTGGGTTGCGCACGGTCATAGCGATACGGGACCATCTCGGCGGGCCGTAGGCGCTTCACGTTCCACGCGTGTGCGATCTCGTGCGCGTGCACCGACGCCACGAAGGGCTCGTCGAGGAAGCTGGACCCCACCAGGGCGAGCTCGCTCTCGGCATGCTCGAGCGCACTCATGCCGGGGACCTCCTCGCTGGCCACCTGCAGCACCGTATAGCTGCGCCAGGGGATCTCCCCGAACACGGCTTCCAGCGGCTCCACGCTGCGCAGCAGCGCGTCCCAGAGTGCGGCGCGGCGCTTCCCGCCCACGCTGCCCACGGGCCAGGTGGCGAGACGCATCCAGGTCTCGCCGACGCGGGCGCTGTCGAGGTCGAATCGCCCCACGAACATCGGATGGTCCATGAGGTCATGCACGTCGCGGGCGCTGAACTGCTGCGCTGCGCCCGCGCTCGTCATGCCCGTGGCGACACGCCACCCGTCCGGCGCCCGCACGATCACCGTGGCCGGGGTCTCGGGCAGCCCCTCGACCTCGAGAAAGACATTCGTGCCGTTGAAGAACGCGAACTCGGGCGCCACCCAGCTGCCGGCCACGTCGAGGTGCTCCGCCCGCACCTGATACGAGAGCTCAACGCTGCCCGCACGCTCGGGGCGGACGCGCCAGGTGTCGGGGTCCGCCTTGTCCCAGCGCAGCGGCCGGCCCCGCTGCGTGGCCTCGAAGCGCAGCACCCCGCGCGCGTGATTGGCGATCTCGTAGGATCCAGGCGTCCACGCCGGCATGGACAGGAGCACGGCATCGGTCCCGCTGGCGTCAAAGGTCACGCGGAGGGCCACGACGCCGTCGGCGATCCGGGCCGAGTCCACCGTCACCTCAAACCGCAGGTTCGTGACGGGCGCCGACCGCGGCGGGCGATCCTGGCCGGCCGCGGCGAGGGGGACGGTGCAAAGCAGGATCGGCAGGGCCCTGAGGCGGCGCAGCGCGCCACGACCTATGTTCAGCATCCAGAAGGCTCGGTTCGGGCAGCCGCAGCCCGCAAGGGGCCGTGCCTTTCCGCGCGGTCGCTCGTCAGTAGGTCAGATCTTACCCGACCCCATCCATGACCGCTCCCACCGGGCGCCAGCGGGCGCAAGAGAGCAAGCGTCTCCACGTCGTCCTTCGCGACGGAACCCTCGTCGAGGGTTCCATCCATATCGCGGAGGACATGTCGCTCGTCGCCTTCCTGGCCAGCCGGAAGGGCGGCTTCATGAATATGGTGGACGCGCGCCGCCCCAAGCTGCAGGAGGCGCCGGGCCATCTGATCGTGCAGACGGAGCTGGCCGTGCTGGTCACGGCGCCCGACGGCAACATGCAGGTGGTCGGGCCCTCCGGCGCCCGCGCCGGCGCACGCGTGGTGGCGATCTACCGGAACGGCGGCCGGGCGCGGAGGGGGCCGATGTACATGGCCCCGATGCAGCGCATGAGCGACTACCTGCATCACTGCGGCCAGTTCGCCGGCATCGCCAACGTCACGTTGATCGGTGACAACTCCGAGATCGGCGACGTGGCGGTGAGCACCAGCGCCATCGCGATGATCCGCGAGGCGCGCGAGGGCTAGCGCAAGCCGACGGACGCTAGCGTCCGTCGGAGCCGAGCAGGACGCGCAGTGCCCCGGGCCGGTCGGTGAAGATCCCGTCCACGCCCAATCCCAGCAGATAGGTCATGGCCGCCGGATCGTTCACCGTGTACGGGTGCACCACGAGCCCGGCCACGTGTGCGCGTTCCACGAATCGCGCCGAGACGATTCGACGCGACGGCCCGATCCCGACCGCGTAGCGCGCCATGGCCGCCATCGCGGCATCCAGGGACTCGGGCGGGACGGGATCCTCAAGCAGCTGTACCAGTCGCAGCGTCGGTGCGCGCGCATGCAACCGCTGCAGCGCGGCTGCGCTGAAGGACTGCACGAGCAGCCGGCGACGCCCTGCCTCGCCGTCCGTCAGCCCATGCCGCTCGAGCGCCGCGAGCAGCGCATCCTCCATGCCCGGCGCCTCATCGGGATTCTTGATCTCGAGGTACAGCCTTGTCGTGGCGCCGTAGCGCGCGAGCACGTCCTCCAGGGTCTGGATTCGCTGCCCGACATAGGTGCCACGCGCGCGATCCGGATGGTCGGCGTTGAACCACACCCCTACATCGCAGGCGGCCAGTTCGGCGACGCGGTGATCGGCCACCGCGCCCCGGCATTCACCCGCAGGTCCGCGTGCGGTGCGGTCGAGGGTCTCGTCGTGCAGAACGACCAGCTCGCCGTCCGCCGTCTGCTGCAGGTCGAACTCGAGCCAGTCGGCGCCCTGCGTCAGTGCGAGGTCCCAGCTCGCGACCGTGTGCTCCGGCGCGTCCCAGGACGCCCCGCGATGCCCAATCACCTGCACGTCGTCGTCATCGACGCAGGCGCTGAGTCCCAGCAGGGCAATGGCGAGCAGGGTACGCATACCGGAGATTCGCGAACGCCGGGCGGTCGCGCAATCTTTCCTGCGTCACGTTCCCATCCCATGCCCATGCGCCCCTTCGTCCTCGTCCTCGCCCTCGCCCTCGCCGTCCTCTCCGCCCCGCTGTCGGCCCAGGCCGGTCGCGGCGCGGACAGCCTCGGCGCCACGCGGCTCGAGATCCGCTTCCCCAACGCGGTGCACCACGAAGCCGAGGTGCGCATCCACTTCCGCCAGGTGCCGGACGGTCCGCTGGAGATCCGCATGGCCCGCAGCTCGCCGGGCCGCTACGCGGCGCACGACTTCGCCAAGAACGTCTACGGGCTTCGCGCCACGGACGGGACCGGACGCAGGCTCGACGTCACTCGGGTCCGCCCGAATGTCTGGGAGGTCCACGGGCACGGCGGCGAGGTCCAGGTCCAGTACACCCTGTTCGCCGACCGGGCGGACGGCACCTATGCCGGCGTGGACGCGACACGGGCGCACCTGAACATCCCCGCGACATTCGCCTACGCGCCGGCGCTGGCCGACCGTCCGGTCGTCGCGACCTTCGTGCCGCCCGACAGCAGCTGGTCCATCGCCACGCAGCTGGAGCCGACCGCCGATCCACGCAGCTTCCGCGCGCCCGATCTGCAGTACCTGATGGATTCGCCGACGCACCTCGGCCGCCTCGACATCCGCGAATGGGAGGCCGGCAGCGGCGACAATCGCCGGCGCTTCCGGCTCGCGGTCAATCACCTCGGCAGCGCCGAGGAACTCACGCGGTTCACGAACAACGCCAGGCGCGTGGTGAACGAGATGTCGGCGGTGTTCGGCGAGTTCCCGAGGTTTGACTTCGGCACCTACACGTTCATCGCCTGCTACCGGCCCAATTGTGCCGGCGACGGCATGGAGCACCGCAACTCGACCTCACTGACCTCGGGCGGGTCCCTCGCCGACAACGCGGCGCAGCTGCTCGGCACCGTGAGCCACGAGTTCTTCCACGCCTGGAACGTGGAGCGCATCCGGCCGCAGGCGCTGGAGCCGTTCAACTTCGGCGACGCGAACATGAGCGGCGAACTGTGGTTCGCCGAGGGCTTCACCAACTATTACGGGCCCCTGGTAATCCGGCGCGCCGGCATTACGACGCCAGCGCAGTACGCGCGGCAGATCAGCGGCGCCATCAACACGGTGACCCAGCATCCGGGGCGACGCTTCTTCGGCCCGGTGGGCATGAGCCAGCAGGCACCGTTCGTCGATGCGGCCACGAGCATCGACCCGAACAACCGCTCGAACATGTTCATCTCGTACTACACGTACGGGGAGGCCATTGGGCTGGCGCTGGACCTCACGCTGCGCGCGCGCACGCCGGCCGTGACGCTGGACGACGTGATGCGCGTGATGTGGCGGCGCTTCGGCCCGCAGACGCCGGCGCTGGCGCCGGTGCGCGGCTACACGGTCGCCGATGTGCAGGCGGCGGTGGCCGAGGCCAGCGGCGACGAGGCCTTCGCCCGGGACTTCTTTGCGACGTACGTCATCGGCTCCGGGCTCCCCGACTATGCCCCGCTGCTGGCGCGGGCAGGCTTCGTGCTGCGGCCGGCGCGCGCGGACGAGGCCTGGATGGGTGACACCCGGCTTTCGGCCTTCGAAGGCGAGGTCGTGGTTGCCGGGCCGACCACGTTCGGCACGCCGATGTACGAGGCCGGCCTCGACGCGGGGGACCGGCTGCTCACCCTCGACGGCCGCAGCATCGCGACGATTTCGGACCTGAGCGCCGCGCTGGGTGCGCGCAAGCCGGGCGACCACGTGAAGGTGACCTGGCGGTCACGCGACGGCGCGCGCAGCGGCACGCTGGCGCTGATGGCGAATCCGCGACTGGAGGTCGTACCGGTGGAGGAGGCAGGTGGCACGTTGACCGAGGCGCAGCGGAGCTTCCGCGACGCCTGGCTGAACAGCCGCCAGCGCTGAGCGGGCCCCGGGCGACCGCCGTTAGCGGCGCGGCGGCAGTCGCCAGCGTGGGGACCAGCGCGGGGGATCCTCGCCGAGCGCCAGCGAGCCCAGCAGCTCCCCGACCGCCGGCGCGAACTTGAAGCCGAAGCCGTTGCAGGGACTGGCGAACACGACATTCGGGTACAGCGGATGCCGGTCGATCAGGAAGCCCCCGCTCGGCGTACGCGTGTAGAGGCAGGTCGCGGCACGGCGATGGGCACCGTGCCGGCCCGGGAGCCAGCGCTCAAGCGTCTCGTGCACGGCGGCGATGTCCGTGTCGTGAATCGCGCGGTCCACCAGGTCCGGCGTCGCCACCACGGCGTCGCTCCCGTGGCCGGCAACCTTCACGAGACCATCGCGTGCCGGGAAGATCACCGTCGCGTGGTCCGCACCGTCGCTGACGATGAGCACCGGCCGGTCGGCGTCCGCTGCGTGGCGTGATGCGAACCAGTGCATGGTCTGGCGTTCCACGAAGGCCTCGATGCCCACGCCTGCGAGTTCCGGAACCATCCAGCCGCCCATCGCGAGGATGAGGGCGTCCGCCCCGATGGCCCCGCTGTCGGTGTAGGCCGCAACGCCGCTTCCCGACGCGTCCCAGCGCAGCAGCCGCGTCCCAGACCGGAGATCGGCGCCCGCCGCGGCGGCGGCATCCAGCATCGCGGAAAGGCAGCGGTCCAGCAGGAGCACACCGCCACCCTCATCGAGCAGGACGTCGCCGCCTTCCGGCAGCGTGAGTCCCGGGACTGCCGCCGCCACGTCGTGCGCGCTGAGCTCGCGGGCCGCGACACCGGACGCAACGCCGGCCGCGCGCGTGCCGGCGATAATGGTTTCCTCCGCCCTGCCGACGCAGAGCACCCCGCGGCGCGCACGCAGTCCCTGGCCGC
>JAYQOZ010000047.1:0-1446 GCA_038145035.1 Gemmatimonadaceae bacterium
CACCTTGTCCACGGCGTTGTGCCGTCCGATGTCCTCGGCGTGGACCAGCAGCGCCTGGCCGTCCGTCAGGGCCGCGGCATGGATGCCGCCTGTCTCCTTGTAGCGCTCGCCGCGGGCGAAGAGCTCCTTGAACAGCAGGCGTGTGGTGGCGAGGTCCGGAACCGGCGGCTTGCTGTGGCGCCGCGGGACGGCGGACAGGGAGCCCAGGATGGTCGTCACGGCCCCGCAGCCCGAGGCGAGCACGCGGCGGCGCTCCTGACCCTCCACGGTGGCATAGCGCGCCTCGGGCACCGTGACCCAGAAGCCCGGCTCCTTCGCACAGGGACGCATCGAGAGCAGGTCCGACTTGGCGTCGATATACCCCTCGCCGAAGCACCAGCCCACGACGAGTTCGGGGAGCTGGTCCGGCGTGCACATCCAGGTCACGGCAGGCTCGCCATTCACCTCGAGCCAGACGGGAACCTCGTCCACCGCATCGAGGGGGACCTGGCCGTCCGGCGCCGCCGTCATCCCGTCTCCACCTCGGCCCAGAGCCCCGGCTCCTCGGCCACGCGTACGCGGAGCACGCGCGTGGACGGCCCGAGGGCGCCCTGCACCTTGGTCGCGATCCACCACGCGAGATTCTCGCTGGTGGGGATCTGCCGGCCCTCGGCGAACTCCGGCACGTCGAGCACGAGGTTGCGGTGGTCGAGCGCCTCGAGAACCTGCGTCCGCAACGCGGCATCGAGCGCGCCGAGGTCGGCACAGAAGCCTGTCACCGGGTCGACGGGACCGCCGACGGTGACGTCGCAGGTGTAGGTATGGCCGTGCCAGTTGGGATGGGCGCAGGCGCCGAAGACCTCGCGATTGCGGGCATCGTCCCACTCCGGCCGGCGATAGCGATGGGCCGCCGAGAAGGTGATGCGCCGCGTCAGCGTGGCCCGCATCGCGCTACCTGCCCCAGACGCGATTGAGGCTGACCGTCAGGAAGAGGTTCCCGCTCCAGGGGTTTGTCTTCCCGCTCCCGATGATGGACGGCGACGCGGACGTCGGCTGGTCCGTGTAGCTCACCGGATAGCTCATGCGGTACAGCGCGTGTGTGAGGTCCAGCGTCCACTCCCACTCGCCCGCGGTGACCCGGCGCAGGCCGAGGCCCCACGAGAGCATCAGCTTGGGGCCGAAGCGGTAGTTGCCGACGTCGAAGTCGCTGTTGAACGACGCGATGGCACCCATGTTGCCGTGCACGCGGGGCTGGAACCGATTCCAGGCCTTGTCGCCCGTGAGGTTGAGCGCGAGTCCCCAGTCCACGAAGCCAAGGGTCTCGTTGCGCGTGCCGGCGTTTCGCAGTGCGCCGGCAAAGAGCGGGTCCTTCACGCTGCGCTCGGCGCCTGGCACGAGACCGCCGCGGGTGACCAGCACCAGCGGGCCAGGCACGTCGTACTCGTAGCGGCCCATGAGCATCAGGCC
>JAYQOZ010000047.1:1456-10507 GCA_038145035.1 Gemmatimonadaceae bacterium
AGCGGCGTAACCCGCCCCGGACCCCAAACACCTGTACCGGGCGCCGTGGGGATGACCCCCAAAGCCCCCCGCCGGATGGGGGCCCCGCCCCCGCCGCGGGGCACCAGCACCCGCGGGCCAGCCACGACGTCCGCGTCGCGCCCCCTCCGCAGCCGGCCCGACTTCGGGCCGACCCCCGCCGGATCGTTGTCGCCGATGAAGAGGCCGAGGCCCAACGCCGCCACGTGGCGGCCCGTCGCGTCGGTGAAGGGGCTTTCCGCCGGCAGGTGGCCCACCAGCTGGGCGCTCGCGGCGGGGGCAAGGCAGAGCAGGAGCGCGCAGGCTCCGAAAATCCGACGGGTCACGCAGGTACTCCGATGAGTCGCAGGTCGCGGCCGGTCATCTCGCGCGGCTGCTCGACCCCGAGCATGCCGAGCACCGTGGGGCCGACGTCGCAGAGAGCGCCGCCGGTGCGCAACGGCACCGCCTGGCCCTCCTCGACGAGGAGGAAGGGGACCGGATTCGTGGTGTGGGCCGTGTGCGGGCCACCCCTCTCCGGCTCGAGCATCATTTCGCAGTTTCCATGGTCGGCGGTGATCAGCAGCCGTGCGCCCGCCTTCTCCGCCGAGGCGATGATGCGGGCCAGCTGTTCGTCCACCACCTCGCAGGCGCGGATGGTGGCAGCCATGTTGCCGCTGTGGCCCACCATGTCGCCGTTGGCGTAGTTGCAGAGCGTGAAGTGGTGGGACTTCGCCTCGATGGACCTGCAGAGCACGTCAGTGATACCCGGCGCGCTCATCTCCGGCATCAGGTCGTAGGTGGCCACCTGCTGGCTGGGCACGAGGATGCGCTCCTCGCCGCGGTAGGGCACCTCGTTGCCGCCGTTGAAGAAGTACGTGACGTGCGGGTACTTCTCGGTCTCGGCGGTGCGGAGCGTGGTCATGTCCGCGTCCTCGAGCACCTCGGCCACGATCTTGGCCATCGAGAAGGGCTCGAAGCCCACCGGCAGGCCGAAGGTCTGGTCGTACTGCGTCATCGTGGCGACCGTCAGGCGCGGTCGGTCGGCCACGGCAAAGCCATCGAATCCGTCGATGGCCAGCGCGCGCACGATCTGCCGCATCCGGTCGGAGCGGAAGTTCCAGGTGATGACGGCGTCGCCGTCGCGCATCGGCGCCACGGCAGCGCCGTTGCGCACGACCACGGCCGGCTCCATGAACTCGTCCATTACGCCGCGGTCGTAGTTGCCCTTGATGAAGGCGATCGGGTCGGGGGTCGTCGGGCCGCTGCCGCGCACGGCGGCATTGTAGCAGCGCTCGGTGCGCGCCCAGCGGCGGTCGCGGTCCATGCCGTAGTAGCGCCCGCCGATGCTGGCGACCTCGGCGCGACCCTGCGTGCGCTCGAGGATGGCCCGGACGAAGCCCAGCGCCGACGTGGGCAGCGTGTCGCGGCCGTCGAGCAGCAGGTGCAGCGCGACGCGCGGCACGCGCTCGCGCGCCGCGAGCTCTACCAAGGCCAGGAGGTGGTCGTCGTGCCCGTGCACGCCGCCGTCGCCGACGAGGCCCAGCAGGTGCAGGGTGCCGCCGCCGGCGCGCACGGCGGCGCAGGCGCCGCGGAAGGCATCCACCTGGAAGAATGTCCCGGACCGGATGCTCTCGCCGATGCGTACGAGGTCCTGCATCACCACACGGCCGGCGCCGAGGTTCAGGTGACCGACCTCGGAGTTGCCCATCTGGCCGGCGGGCAGGCCGACCGCGAGGCCACTGGCATCGAGCAGGGCGCGCGGCGCGCGCGCCCACAGGCGGTCCCAGGTCGGGGTGCGCGCGGCGGCGATGGCATTGCCTTCGGTCGACTCACGATGCCCCCAGCCGTCGAGAACGACGAGCACGACAGGGCAATCCACCTGGGATCCCATCTCTTGGCCGGTGCCTGTTGGGGGTGATAGCTTCGGACGATCGGCGTCGCACGCCGTCGCGGACATCTGAACCACGAAATCTATTCTCGCTCACGCCCCCCTACTAGCGATGCGGCTGAGATCCTTCCTGCTCTGTGCGCTGCTTGCGGCGCGCCCCCTGACGGCCCAGCAGCGGCTGACCGCCGACGCCGACGTCCGCTCGGCGCCGACAGGCAGCGTCGTGGCCTCGCTGAAGGCCGGGACCCTCTGGACCACCGGCGCAACGCGTAGCGGCTGGACGGCGCTCACCATTGCGGGCTGGGTGGAGACGTCCCGCTTTGCCGGTCCTCGCGAGAGATTTCCGCAGAGCATCAATCCCGATACGGACGGCTGGCGCATCCGGGCCGACCCGTCGCTCAACGGCGCCATCCTGGGCGAATTCAAGGGCGGCGCGGGGCTGCAGGTCGAGGAGCGGCGAGGCAACTGGGCGCGGATCAGGCGAGAGGTCTGGGTGCAGTCATCGCTGCTGGCTCGGCAGGCGGCCGCGCGGCCGGAGACGGCCGGGGGAAGCACGACCCGGGCGGTGCTGCCCTCGCGCGCCGAAAATGCGGCCCCTGGCGCAGCGGCTCCCGAGGCGGCCAGCGGCGGGCTGCTGCGGTCCACGGTCGGCTCAAGCCTGCGTGCCGGGCCGGGAGGGGAGGAGGTCGGCACGCTCGCGGCAGGGGCGGTGGCGCAGCCGCTGGCCCGAGATCGCGGCTGGGTGAAGGTCCGGGTGGAAGCCTGGGTGCCGGACTCGGCCTTCGTGCCCACTGACACAGGCTACGCGGCCGAACTTTCGGCGGCGGACCTGCGGCTCAAGCCTCTTGAGAACCGCGGCAAGGTGCTCCGTTGGCAGGTCCAGGTCGTGGGCTTGCAGACGGCGGACCCCCTGCGCCGGGACCTTGCGGACGGCGAGCCCTTCCTGTTGGCTGTCGGACCGCGTGGCGAGAATGCAATCTTGTACGTCGCTGTGCCGCCTTCGTTGATCGAACAGGCAAGGGCAATCGCTCCCATGTCGACGGTAATCCTGACCGCTCGGGTGAGGAATGGAAGGTCTCAGCCCACCGGCGCGCCAGTCTTGGATTTGCTGTCAATATTGATGAAATGACCGAATGGTCAGTATAGAGACTGGCCGTTTGCTGGCGTAGGGTGGATTCCGGGGGCGAGACCACTGCAAGTAACTGACCTTTTGGTCAGTTAAATTTGTTTATTTTCGTGAATCCAGGCAACTCTGTCAGTCGTCGGTTTGTCGAGTACCTGCGAGGCGCAAGGTACAAGGCCTCGTCGTGACCCCAATCCGACTGCATGATCTCAATCGCTTCGAACGCCCTCCGGCGACTGCGTGCCCCAGTGGTCTTGGTGGCTGCTGCCGTGACGCTGGGGGGAAGTGGCACGGCCCGTGACGCCCGACTCGACCCTGACGACCCCCGCCTCACTATCCCCGACTCCCTTTGGGGACGGAGCGCGCGGCTGCTGGCGCACATCGTCGTGCCGAGCTCGGATCAGGCGGTGGAGCCCATTGTCCGCCTCTTTGGCCAGGAGGCGGTCAGGCGGCCGGCGGTGTGGCGGGTCCGGGACTCGCTTTCCAATGCCGCCTTTGCCTTCATCACCCTGCTCCCTTTTGAGGAGAAGCGGGAGGGTCGGGTTGGCCTGTATCGGGTCGGGCGCTGGCCCTACGAGGGAGGCTCGCCCCGCAACGAGGCCTACCGCCTGCCGACCGGCTTCATCGAGGTGACCGAGGAAAATGCAGACCTCCAGATCTCCCGCAGCTTCCGGCTCCGAGACTTCCTCGATCGCTCCCAGCGCGACGTGTGGCCGAAGGCCCTTGTGCTCGATCTTCGCTTGGTGGACAAGCTGGAACTCATCATTGATGCGCTCGAGGCCAGCGGCCACCCAGGCGCGAAGCTCGTCCTGAACTCGGGGTTCCGGACCCCTCAGGCGAACGCACGGGGCGTCCGGTCCTCGCGCACTCCGGATTCGCGGCACCAGTACGGCGATGCGGCCGACATTTTCGTGGACGCGGATGGCGACGGGCGGATGGACGACCTGAATCGCGACGGTAGGCTGGACCTCGCCGACGGCCGGTATCTGATCGAGCTCGTCCTTGCCGTGGAGCGCTGGCACCCGGACCTCACCGGCGGCATCGGCCTCTACGGGGGCTCCACCGGCCGGCACCCATTCGTGCACGTCGACGCCCGCGGTGTCACCGCGCGCTGGGGTCCGCCGTAGTATTCGGGAAACCCCTGCCCCTCCCGCGATGCATGACATCCTGAAGGACCGCATCCTCCGCCGCCTCGAGGCCCTGCCCGAGGACCGGCTCTACCAGGTGCTCGACTACGTCGAGTTCCTGGAGTCCAAGTACGCGCAGCGCCAGGCCCCGGGGCCCAGCGTCTTCCAGCGCTTCGCCGAGGGCGTCGAGGACACCCTGAGGGCCGGGAACGTCTCCGCCTCCACCGTGGCGGAGGCCATGGGCTTCATGAGCAAGGCGATGGGCATCCTGGGCGGGGTGGCCGCCGCCGGCGCCTCGGTGGCCAGCGATATCGTCGGTACCGGGAAGCCCAAGGCGGGGAGCGGCGTCCCGGACGCGTCCGATTCCTCCCAGTCGCCCGCTGGAAAATCGGCTGTTGATGCGACTAACTTGAAAGATGGGACACCCATCTGACCGCATTCGCTCCGACGCCGCGCTGACCTTCGACGACGTACTGCTCGTCCCGCGGCATTCGCTGGTCCACCCGAAGGACGTCACCACCGCCTCGCGCTTCTCGCGCGGCATCACCCTCCAGGTCCCCCTCGTCGCCGCGGCGATGGATACGGTGACCGAGTCCGAGATGGCCATCGCGATGGCCCGGGCCGGGGGCATCGGTGTCCTCCACAAGAACATGGCCATCGACCGGCAGGCCGCCGAGGTCGATCGCGTGAAGCGCTCCGAGAGCGGCATGATCCGCAACCCGATCACGCTCCAGCCCAGCGCCACCTTACGCGAGGCGGTGGGCCTGATGGCTCGCTTCCGCATCAGCGGCGTGCCCGTGGTGGATGCCGCCGGCAGGCTCGTCGGCATCATCACCAACCGCGACCTGCAGTTCGAGCGCCAGCTCGACCGTCCGCTCGCTGAGGCGATGACCAAGGACGGCCTGATCACCGCGCCCGCGGGCACGACGCTCGACGAGGCGGAGAGGATCATGGGCCAGCACCGCATCGAGAAGCTGCCCGTGGTCGAGGACGGCGGAACACTCATCGGCCTCATCACGGTGAAGGATATCCACAAGCGGCGGCAGTATCCGAACGCCGCCAAGGACAGCGAGGGACGCCTGCTCGTGGCGGCCGCCATCGGGGCCGGTGGCGACTACCTCGGTCGCGCCAGGGCCCTCGTGGATGCCGGCGTCGACGCCCTGATCGTCGACACGGCACACGGCCACTCGCAGGGCGTGCTCGACGCCACCGCCAAGGTCCGCGAGGCCTTTCCATCCGTTCAGCTCGTGGCCGGCAACATCGCGACGGAGGCGGCGGCCCGCGCGCTGGTCGAGCGCGGCGTGGACGCCATCAAGGTCGGCGTCGGGCCGGGCTCCATCTGCACCACCCGCGTGGTCACGGGCATCGGTGTGCCACAGCTCACCGCGGTGATGGACGCGGTGCAGGGTGCCGGCGACATCCCGATCATCGCCGACGGCGGCATCAAGTACTCCGGCGACATCGTGAAGGCCATCGCTGCGGGTGCCCACACCGTCATGATGGGCTCCCTGCTGGCCGGCACCGAGGAGAGCCCCGGCGAGAGCATCCTGGCCGAGGGCCGCCGCTTCAAGATGATCCGCGGCATGGGCTCGCTGTCCGCGATGCAGGACGGCAGCGCCGACCGCTACTTCCAGGACGGCGAGATGTCGGCCAGGAAGTTCGTGCCCGAGGGCATCGAGGGCCGCGTACCCTACAAGGGACCGGTCGCGGATGTCCTCTACCAGATGGTCGGCGGCCTGCGCAGCGGCATGGGCTATACGGGCTGCGCCAGCATCGATGCCCTCCGAACGGAAGCGGCGTTCGTGCGTATCACTGCGGCGGGGCTGCGCGAATCGCATCCCCACGACGTCACGATCACGCGCGAAGCGCCTAACTACTCCGTCTAAATGGGACTCTGGTCCACGAAACCCCTCGCCGTCCTCTTGCACGAAGCGGACGGCACGGGTGAGCACGCCCTCAAGCGTTCACTCACCGCGATGAACCTCACCCTGCTCGGTGTGGGGGCGATCATCGGCGCGGGCATCTTTGTCCTCACCGGCACGGCCGCCGCGCAGCACGCGGGCCCGGCCATCGTCATCTCGTTCATGATCGCGGGACTCGGCTGCGCCTTTGCGGGCCTCTGCTATGCGGAGTTCGCGTCGATGATCCCGATCGCCGGCTCGGCGTACACGTATGGCTACGCGACGCTCGGTGAACTCCTCGCCTGGACCATCGGCTGGGACCTCATCCTGGAATACCTGTTCGCGGCCTCGACCGTCGCGGTCGGCTGGTCGGGCTACTTCGTACAGTTCCTCCACGACCTGGGCATCGTCCTGCCCGAGCGCCTCGTGAACGCGCCGTTCGCCGTGGAGGGCACGCACACGCTGGTGCGTACGGGGGCGCTCGTGAACCTGCCGGCGGTGCTGCTCGTGCTCGTGATGACCGCCCTGCTGGTCGTGGGTATCAAGGAGTCGGCGCGTCTGAACAACATCATCGTGTACGTGAAGGTCGGCATCGTCCTGCTGGTGATCGCGTTCGGATTCCACTACGTCGACGCGGCCAACTGGAGTCCCTTCATTCCGGCGGCGCTCACCGACCCGGCCACGGGCGCGGCCATTCCGGGCAAGTTTGGCTGGAGCGGCATCTTCGCCGGGGCGGGCGTGATCTTCTTCGCCTACATCGGTTTCGACGCGGTCTCGACCGCGGCGCAGGAAGCCAGGAATCCGCAGCGCGACCTACCGATCGGCATCCTCGCCTCGCTGGCCATCTGCACCGTGCTCTACATCCTGATGGCGCTGGTGATGACCGGTATGGTACCCTACCCGCAGCTCGACGTCGCCGAGCCGGTCTACGTGGCGCTGGATGCCGCGGGGCCCGGCCTCGCCTGGCTCAAGTACGCCACCACCATCGGCGCCATCGCCGGCCTCGCGTCGGTGGTGCTCGTGATGCTGATGGGCCAGCCGCGCATCTTCTATGCGATGTCGCGCGACGGCCTGCTGCCGCCGGTGTTCGGGCGCGTGCATCCGATCTTCAAGACCCCCTGGCTGGCCACGCTGATTACCGGCGTGCTGGCGGCCTTCCTCGCCGGGCTGTTCCCGATCGGCATCCTCGGCCACCTGGTATCGATCGGCACCCTGTTCGCCTTCATGATTGTCTGCGCCGGGATCCTGGTGCTGCGTCACCGACGGCCCGATCTCGAACGCCCGTTCCGGACGCCGCTGGTGCCCTTCGTCCCGCTGGGCGGCATCATCGTGTGCGGCTACCTCATGTACAGCCTGCCGGCCGATACCTGGGCCCGCCTCGGGGTGTGGATGGTCCTGGGCCTGCTGATCTACTTCGGCTACGGCCGCCGCCACTCCAAGCTTGCAAGGGCCGGTGACTGACCTGCTGGCCGTCCCGGCAGCCCGGCGCACGGCCATCCATCAGCTGGCCGCGGAGCTGCGGCCAGGGATGACGGTTGCGCTGTCCACGCACATCAATGCGGACGGCGACGGCTGCGGCTCGCAGACCGCGCTGGCGCGGCTGCTGGGGCAGATGGGAGTGCGCGCCATCATCGTGAACCCCACGCCCTGGCCGGAGCTGTTCCGCTGGCTGCTGGGCGACGATGTCGAGGACCGCAGCGCGGAGGGGGCCAAGGCGCTGAGGGGCGTGGACCGGCTCATCGTGCTGGATATCAGTGATCTCGGGCGCCTCGGCAGCCTGGCCGAGGCGGTGCGGGGCATGCCGCTCGACGCCCTGGTGATCGACCATCACCTGCCGGGCGACGAGCCGCCGGGCGTCACGATGCTGAGCGATACCGCGGCCTGTGCCACCGCCGAGCTGGTCTTCGACGTGGCGAGGGAGCTGGGGCTCTCCATCTCCACTCCCATCGCGAAGTCGCTCTACACGGCGCTGGTGACGGACACCGGCGGGTTCCGCTTCGGCAACACCTCACCGCGCTGCCTGGCGATTGCTGCCGAGCTGCTCACCGCGGGCGTGGATCCGGAGCAGATGTACAAGCGCATCTACGGAAGCGTGCCGCTTGGGCGCCTGCACCTGCTGCGGGACGTGCTGCACAGCCTCGAGGTGGACCTGGCGCACGGCATCGCCTGGGTGCGGGTGGCGGCCGGGGCGCTCGAGAAGCACGGGGTGGCCAGCGAGGACCTCGACGGCGTGTCCGAGTACCCCCGGAGCATTGCCGGGGTGCGGCTGGCCATCCTGTTTCGTGACCTCGGCCACGGCAAGGTGAAGGTCTCGTTCCGTAGTGTGGTGGGCGTGACCGTGAACACGCTGGCCCGTCGCTTCGGCGGCGGGGGGCACACCAGGGCCTCCGGGGCCCTCGTCGCCGGTTCGGCCGCCGAGGTCGAGGCGCGGGTGCTTGGTGAGGCCCGTCACCTCCTGGAGACTGGCGCACTCGCGGATTAACCGTCACACTGTGATGTGAGTGGCTGGCGGGCCCCGCCGATCGTCTGTACCTCCAAAGCAGCCAGGAGTATGTAGTGCCAGGAATCCGACCGTCCCGACATCCGAAGCGCCCCCGGCGCGGATTTACGCTCATCGAGATCCTGATCGTCATCACGGTCGTGGGGATCCTGCTGGGCGTGGCCATCCCGAACGTGGGGCGCCAGGTGACGCGGGACCGGGTGCACCGCTCAGCCATGCTGGTGCAGGGCCTGCTGGAGGAGGCGAGCCTGCAGGCGGCGCGCCGCCGTGCACCGGTGAGGGTCGGCATCAGCGGTAACTTCATCCAGATCACGGACCGTACCTCTGGCGCAGTGATTCGGCAGCGCAGTTTCGGGGCGGCGTCGCCGGACCTGAAGGCGACGGTCCAGATGGCCCCGTCGGCCGGCATCACGATCTTTCCCAACGGTCGGTCGAACTCCGGGATCACCTTCCAGCTGTCCGGGGGCGGCGAGTCGGTGCGCGTCGTCCGGACCACGACCGGCATCCTGAGG
>JAYQOZ010000048.1:0-7903 GCA_038145035.1 Gemmatimonadaceae bacterium
CCCCCCCGCGGGCCGGGGGCCCCCGCGGGGGTCGCGGGGGGGCTGGGGGCTCCCCGGGCCCTCCGCCCCGCCGGGGGCGGTCTCGAGGGCGGGGAGGGAGGGGAAGCTGCGTCCGGCGGGCGCGAGGAAGAGCGTGGGCACTGAACTCCGGAGTGGAAGCACGAGCCGCCGGCGCCCGTCAGGGCACCGGCGGCTCGAACATTACGGCCAAGCGGCGGGCACCCGCCAGTCAGCGGTCAGCCGCCCTGCTCGAGCTTCGCCTTCGCGGCCTTCGCGTCCTCGAAGTCCGGGAAGCGCTCGATGGTCTGGCTGAAGAGGGTCAGCGCCTCGGCGCGATTGCCTGCGTCCTGCGCGCTCAGCGCCCGCGAGTACATCATCACGGCCTGGAAGGGCACGCGGCGCTGGCGCTCGCTGCGTGCCTCGCTGGTCTGCCGTGCCGCCGGGGTGAGCTCCGGCAGGCGGAGGCCGCGGTTGGCCTTGTCGGCCACGCGGTCCACCAGCATCAGGAAGTCATCCGTCTTGCCACGGTCCATATCCGTGTAGCCGATGCGCCCCGTCTCGGTGTCGATCGACTTGACGGTGATGACCATCGTGCCCGAGCGGTCGGTCACGAACGAGCCCGTGACCATGTGCCTGGCGCCGAGGAGCTTGCCGATGCGGGCGGCCGTGGCGTCGTCCACGCGGCCGTCGCGGGCCAGGTTCTGCTCGTCGAGGAGGCGCTGGATGTTCTCGCGCTCGACCACGCGGATGGCCGGGTTCTGCGCCATCGAGGTGATCAGCAGGTCCGCGATGCCCTTTGAGAGGGGCGCGAGCTCGCTGTTGGCCTGGCCGATGGCGCTGTTCACGAAGGGCAGCACGGCCACGGTCGGGCGCATGTCGTCCTGCGCACGCGTCGGGGCCGCGACAAGCGCGAGCACGGCGGCCGCACGGATCATCTGCTTGAGCATCACAGGCCTCCGGAGAGGTTAGAGAGTCAGGGTCAAGCCCTCCGCGGCGAGGATCACGTCCAACGATCCGCCGCGGTCCTGCACCATCGCCCGGCAGTCCGCCAGGCACTGCTCCAACTCGTCGTCGGTGCGACGCGGCTCATGGTGGAACAGGATGAGCGTCCGCACCTCGGCATCCAGCGCCAGCTGCACCGCCTCGGCGTAGGTCGAATGCCCCCAGCCCTGGTGGTGGTCGTACTCCTCGGTGGTGTACGTGGAGTCATGGACGAGGACTGTCGCCCCCTTGGCCCACGTCACCATCCGGTCCCGCCAGTCGGGCGGCGAGGCGTAGCGCGGATGCGGCGCCAGCTCGTTGTCCGACACATACACCAAGGCACCTCCACGCTTCCCGGGTTCGGAGAACCGGTACCCCAACGCCCCGCCCGGATGCTGCACCTCGAAGGCCGTGACATCGTACCCCGTGCCGGCCGTCGGGGTGTTCGCCGAAAGGCCCCGGAAATCGATGGTCGCGTCCAGTTCCTCGAATGTCACCGGAAATACCACCGGCGACATCTGGTCCTTCAGGATCCTGTCTGTGCTCCGTTCCAGCGTCTCGGAGCCCCAAATCGTGAAGTGATTGCCCGGTCCGAAGATCGGGGCGAAGAAGGGGATGCCCTGGATGTGATCCCAGTGGGCGTGCGTCAGGAAGATGTCTCCCTTGACCGTCCCGCCGTTGGATCGCATCAGCAGCTCACGCCCCAGCTCGCGGATTCCCGTCCCGGCGTCCAGGATGATCAGCCACCCGTCGTCGGTGCGGACCTCCACGCAGGGAGTGTTCCCTCCGTAGCGCACGGTCTGCGCCCCCGGGGTCGGGATGGACCCGCGTGTCCCCCAAAAACGGATTCGCAGGCTCATCGCAGTCCCTCGGACACCTCGCAAGATGCGATTCGGGCGCGGCAGGCGGATAGGCAGGGCATCACGGGGTCCGCGTGATGGCGGTCACAGCCGCTGCTGCGAGCGCTGCTCGAGGCCCGCGCGGTCAGCGATACGGATGCGGCGGCGCTCGGTGGTGATCCAGCCTGCCTCCACGAAGTCGCGCATGGCCCGGGAGACCGTCTCGCGGCTGGCGCCGATGACGTGGGCAATGGTCTGATGCGTCAGGGGTCTGGCGATCTCGTCCCCGCCCGACTCGTCCGCGGCATCGAGGATGACCCGGGCGATGCGACCGGGCACGTCGAGCAGGACCAGCGACCCGATCTTCTCGTCCGCGCGGCGCAACCGGCGGGACAGCTCGATCAGGAGGGCCCAGGCCACCTGCGGGCTCTGCTCCACTCGGCGGCGGAAGTCCTCGCGGCGCAGCACCAGGAGCGTGCTGTCTTCCATGGCGACGACGTGCGCCGAGCGGGGCTGGTCATCGATGAGTGCGAGTTCGCCAAAATGCTCCCCCACGCCCAGGATCCCCAGGATGACCTCGCGGCCGTCCTCGGCCACCAGCACCACTTTCACCCGCCCGTGGCGGACGACGAAGAGGGAGTCGCCATGATCGTCCTCAAACAGGATCACACTGCCCTTGGGGTAGGCCTTTTCCCGCGCCATCGTGGCGAAGTTGGCCACCTCCGCCGGGGCCAGGCTCCGAAACAGCGGGACGGTCGCGAGAAAGTCAGCGGTGTTCATCGGGCGGAGGAAGGGGAGGGCCTCGAGCGGACCACCCGGGCGAAGCTACGCCCGGGGCCAGACCCTGTCAAACGTTCAAACCCTTGTCACCTTGCATCTTACCGCATGGCCCGGGTATCTTTCCCCGCTAACTCGTTTCCGCTCCTGAGGCACCTATGAAGGCCGATATCCATCCCACGTACGCCACCGCGACCGTCTCCTGCGCCTGCGGTAACTCGTTCCAGACGCGCTCCACGATCGCCGAGATCCATACCGACATCTGCGCCGCTTGCCACCCCTTCTTCACCGGCAAGCAGAAGCTCATCGACACGGCTGGTCGTGTTGAGCGCTTCCGCCAGAAGTACGGGAAGCAGAGCGCCTGAGTCTCCGCGACCGGCTCGCCGACGCGCTGCGGCGCGCGGACGAGGTCGAGCGCGACCTTCTCGATCCCAGGACCGTCCGCGATGCCCGGCTCATGGCATCGCTCGGGCGGGAGCACCAGCGGCTCGGCCAGGTGGTCGAGCGTGCCCGGCATCTCGAGAAGTGCGAGGATGAGCTCGCGCAGGCGCGCGAGCTCGTCGCGTTTGAGGACCCTGACCTCGCCGCGGAAGCCAAGCGCGAAGTCGAGCGCCTGACCGGCCTCATCGAGGCCGAGGAGCAGGCGCTCCGGCCCCTGCTCGTCCCCCCGGACCCCCTGCACGACCGCAACGCCATTGTCGAGATCCGCGCCGGCACCGGCGGCGACGAGGCCGCGCTCTTCGCCGCCGACCTCTATCGCGCCTACAGCCGCTACATCGAGCGGCACGGTGGCTGGCGTCCCGAGATCATCTCGCACTCCGAGGGCGCGCTCGGCGGCATCAAGGAAGTCATCTTCAAGGTCAGCGGCCCGGGCGCGTTCGGCGCCCTGCGCTTCGAGTCCGGCGTGCATCGTGTGCAGCGCGTGCCCGCCACCGAGGCCGCCGGCCGCATCCACACCTCGGCAGCCACGGTGGCCGTGCTGCCCGAGGCCGAGGAGATAGACCTGAAGATCGAGGAGAAGGACCTGCGCATCGACGTGTTCCGCTCGTCGGGGCCGGGCGGCCAGTCGGTGAACACCACCGATTCCGCGGTGCGCATCACGCACATCCCGTCCGGGCTCGTGGTCAGCCAGCAGGACCAGAAGTCGCAGCTGCAGAACAAGCTGAAGGCCATGGAGGTGCTGCGCTCGCGACTGCTGGACCTGCGCATCGCGGAGCAGGAAGCCGAGCGCTCGCGCATGCGGAAGTCGCAGGTTTCCACCGGCGACCGCTCGGCGAAGATCCGGACGTACAACTATCCGCAGAGCCGCGTGACCGACCACCGCATCGGTTTCACGACGCATGACCTCTCAGGCGTCATGGACGGCGAACTCGATGCGCTGATGGACGCCCTCCATCTCGCGGACATCGAGGAGCGGCTGGCCGGCGAATGAGCCGGGTGCCGGCATCGGGCGGCGTCCGTCCCGGCCACCATCGCCATCCCCAGGCGCCATCCGCGTCGCCGCGGGACCCCCGTGATGGCCGCCGCCGCTGCCGAGGCCCTGCGCTGCGGCTGGGGCGCTGCCCGCTGGGTGGCTAGCTTTCCCTCGTGACGACCTCCGGCGCCGATCGCCCCGTGGAGGAGCGCCGTGTCGGCGCGCTCCTCGACGAACTCTCCCACTCCCTGGTGGCGCCCGGGGTGCCGCCGGCCCGCGCGATTGCCCGTGACCTGATTGCGGCCGTGCTCGATCAGCCGCGCTTCTGGCCATCGGCCAACGTGGAGGTTGCGCTCTCGGCGGAACAGTGCCACGCGCTCGCCACAGCCGCCGGGCGCCTCAAGGCAGGTGAGCCCCTGCAGTACGCGGTCGGCCGCGCGGCCTTTCGACAGCTCTCGCTGGCGGTGGATCGGCGCGTGCTGATTCCACGTCCCGAAACCGAGCTGTTGGTGGACCTGGTGCTCGCAGCGCAGCGCGGCGGGCGCGGCACGGTCGTGGACGCGGGGACGGGTTCGGGGGCCATTGCGCTGGCCCTCGCTGCCGAGGGAGGATTCGACCGCGTCATCGCCACGGACATCTCTGCGGATGCCCTGGCCGTGGCCCGGAGCAATCTGGCCGCCATCCCGGAGGATCGACGCCGCCGGGTCGAGTTTCGGGAGGGCCATCTCCTGGAGCCGGTGGCCGGCGATCGGGTAGAGGTGGTCGTGAGCAACCCGCCCTATATTTCCCCGGCGGAAGCGCGCGAACTCCCGGCCTTGGTCCACGACTGGGAGCCCCACCTTGCGCTCTTTGCCGATGACGACGGAATGGCGGCCATCCAGGCGCTTGTTCCGCAGGCCGCCGGGGTCCTCGTGCCTGGCGGCTTGTTTGCCCTCGAGGTGGACGCGCGCCGCGCCGACCTTGCGGCGGCGGCCGTCGCGGCGGACGACCGATTCACCGACGTAGAGCAACGACTCGATCTCACCGGCCGCCCGCGCTTCGTGGTGGCCCGACGACAGGAGTAGCAATGCTGCAAGACAAGGCAGTCGAACTCGGACGGCTCATCGGCCAGAGTGCGGAGTACCAGGCCGTGAAGCGCGCCAACGAGGCCCTCAATGAGGAGAAGGACGTGGTGGAGGCCCTGCAGCGGATGGAGTCGCTCCGCCGGGACGCCGAGGCCCTGATGCAGGCCGGATCCTCGCCGACGCCGGCCATGGAGCAGGAACTCGACACACTGCTCCAGAAGGTGCAGGGCAACATGCTCTACCAGCGCTTCGTCGCCGCCAACGAGAACTTCGACAAGGTGATGATGCAGGTGAACCAGTGGATGCTCGAGGGCATCAAGAAGGGCGCCGCCTCGCCGATCATCACGCTGGGCTGAGGCGGTGGCGCGCGGTCGGCTGGTCGTCTTTGAGGGCGGGGAGGGAGCGGGGAAGTCCACCCAGCTCCGTCGGCTGGCGGCGCGCCTCGAGGACGCGGGCGTCGCGCACGAGGTCTTTCGCGAGCCCGGCGGCACGCCCACGGGGGACCGCATCCGCGAACTCCTCCTGCACGACGATGTTTCCCTCGCGCCGGGCGCGGAGGTGGCGCTGTTCATCGCCTCACGCGCACAGCTCGTCCACGAGGCGGTGAAGCCCGCACTGGCCGCCGGTCGTCACGTGCTGCTCGACCGCTTCCTGCTCTCGACCTACGCCTACCAGATTCACGGTCGCGGACTCCCCGAGGCGGAGGTGCGTGCGGCGAACCAGCTGGCCGTCGAGGGCTTGGTGCCGGACCTCACGCTGCTCCTGCGCGTGCCGGTTGGCGAGGGGCTCGCGCGCGCGTCACGGCGCGGGGCCAGCGACCGCTTCGAGCGCGCCGACCGTGCCTTCCACGACCGCGTCCTTGCCGCCTTCGATGCCTTTGCCGAGGCGGACTGGCAGGCGGCGCACCCCGAGTGCGGCCCCATCGTGACGGTGGAAGCCGAAGGTGCGGAGGCGGAGGTGGAGGCCCACGTGCTCCAGGCGCTGGCGACCCGCTGCCCTGCGCTGCTGGAGCAGGCGGACGCGCTGTCGTGAGCGCACGCCTGCGCCTGCTGCCGCCGGCTGCCCTGCTGGCGCTCGGCCTCGCGGCCGGTCTCTGGCTCGTGGGGCGTGCCGTCAACGGCGACAGACGCCGTGCCCGCGAGGGCGCGCAGTTCCTCGACCTGGTGATGAATCGGGTCCGCCGCACCTACGTGGACTCCGTGCCAGAGGAGAAGATGTGGGAGCTTGCGATGCAGGGCATGATTGCCGAGCTGGGTGATCCGCACTCCGCGTACATCCCGCCCGACCGCGTGGAGCGCCTGCAGCGGTCGGCCACCAACTCGTACCGCGGCGTCGGTCTGCAGATCGACCAGCGCAACGGTTGGATCACGGTGCAGCAGCCGCGACCGAACTCTCCGGCGGAACGCGCCGGGCTGCAGCCCGGTGACCGCCTCGTGGAGCTGGACGGACGCTCGATGCAGGGATGGACCGTGACGGAAGCGGTCGGTGAGCTCCGGGGGCCGGTGGGCAGCAGCGTCAAGCTGGTCATCGAGCGGGGCCAGGGCACGCGCATTCCGCTCAGGCTGGAGCGCGCCGACATCCGCATCGCCGCCGTCACGCGCGCGACGCTGCTGCCGGACAGCATCGGTTACGTGGCGGTCATCACCTTCAGCGACTCCACCGAGGCGGAGCTGATCGCGGCGGTGGACTCGCTCCGTCGCGTCGGCGCCCGCGCCCTCGTGATGGACCTGCGCGGCAACCCCGGCGGCCTGCTCGACCAGGGCGTCGGCGTGGCCGACCTGTTCCTGCCCGAGGGCAAGCAGATCGTCACGACGCGCGGACGCGTGGCCGATGCCAACACCTCGTACCTCGATCACAGCGCCGAGCGATGGCAGGGTATGCCGATGGTGCTGCTGGTGAACGGCGGTACCGCCAGTGCGGCGGAGATCGTGGCCGGCGCGCTGCAGGATCACGACCGCGCCCTCGTGATGGGCCGCGTCACCTTCGGGAAGGGCAGCGCGCAGGCCGTGTATCCGCTGGACAACGGCGCTGCGGTGGTGCTCACGCACGCGCGCTGGTTCACGCCGCTGGGGCGCAGTCTCGAGCTGCCGCAGCCCGGCGAGGTGCCGCTGGCCGATGCCGATACCGCGCGCCCCGTGTTTCGCACCGCCGAAGGCCGCCGCGTGTATGGCGGCGGCGGCATCGTGCCCGACATCATCGCCGGCGACAGTGCCCCGGATCCGGCCGAGCGACGTTTCTTCAGCGAGCTGGGCGCCGACGTGCCGCGGTGGCGCGAGGCCGTGGTCGCCGAGGCCAGGGCGGTCCTTGCCGAGCGCCTGGTACGGGACTCCACCTTTGCCGTCGATCCGGCCTGGCGCACGCGCCTGCGGGCCCGACTCGACCGCATGGGCGTGCGCCTGAGCGCCACGACCTACGGCGCCGCGCCACGCCTGGTTGACCGTGCCCTCGGCAATGAGATCGCACGCCAGGGATGGGGCGGGGCCTACGCCCAGCGCCGGCAGCTGCGCAACGATGAGGTGGTGTCACGGGCGGCCGAACTGCTCAGTCGTGCCCGCAGCGCGCGCGACGTCTTCGCAACGGACTAGCCGCCCGGCTCAGCCCGCGATCCGGCGACCCACGGCTTCGGCGATGCGGCGCAACTGCAGCACCGTGTCGCGGAACTGATCCGGCGTCTGCGACTGCGCACCGTCCGAGAGCGCTCGCTCCGGCGTCGGGTGCACCTCGATCAGGATACCGTCGGCGCCCCCCCCCCCCCCCCCGCGCGCCCCAGCCCCCCCCCTGTGAAGCCCCCCCCCGGCGGGGGGCGGGGGCCCGGCCCACGGCCGCGG
>JAYQOZ010000048.1:7913-10391 GCA_038145035.1 Gemmatimonadaceae bacterium
ACCTCTAGCCGGACCCCGTCGGCGCCCGCCGCCAGCGCGGCGCGCGACATCGCCAGCACCTTGTCACGCCGCCCCGTGCCGTGGCTCGGGTCCGCGACGATCGGCAGGTGCGAGAGCTGTTGCACCACCGGGATTGCGGTGAGGTCGAAGAGGTTGCGCGAGGTCGTGTCGAAGCTGCGCAGGCCGCGCTCGCAGAGAATCACATCGGGATTCCCCTCCGCCATCACGTACTCGGCCGAGAGCAGCAGGTCCTGGATGGTCGCCGCCATGCCGCGCTTGAGCAGCACCGGCTTCCTGAAACGCCCGGCAGCCTTGAGCAACGAGTAGTTCTGCATGTTGCGCGCGCCGATCTGGATGCAGTCGGCGAACTCCGCTACCAGCTCCAAGCCCTCCTCGTCCATGGCCTCGGTGACGATGGGCAGCCCGGTCTCGCGCTTGGCCAGCGCGAGGAACTCGAGGCCCTGCCTGCCGAGGCCCTGGAACGAGTACGGGGACGAGCGCGGCTTGAAGGCGCCGCCACGCAGCGCGACCGCGCCCGCCGCCTTCACCTGTCGCGCCGCCAGGACGATCTGTTCCTCGGTCTCGACGGAGCAGGGGCCGGCGATGATCGGCACCTCGCCGCCGCCGAATCGTACTCCGGGGCCGATCTCGACGATCGTGTTCTCCGCCTTCCACTCACGGGACACCTGCTTGTACGGATTGGAGACATAGATGATCTCGGCCACGCCCGGGAAGTCCTCGAGCGGGGAGCCATCCACGCGGCCGTCGTTGCCCACCAGGCCGACGGCGGTGCGCTGGGCGCCCGGCATCGGCGTGGGGGTGAAGCCACGGTCTCGGATCCACTGGCAGACGCGCTCGATGTCGTCCGGCGTCGCGGTCTGCTTCATTACCACCAGCATCAATCGTGCTCCTTGCGCGGGGCCTGCGGCCCCGCCGGTTAGGCCGCGTCCTCGTCCACCGCCGGTCCCTTCATCCGCACGCTGACCAGCGACGAGACCCCGGGCTCCTGCATCGTCACGCCGTAGACGGCATCAGCCGCCTCGGTGGTCGTGCGCGGATTGTGCGTGATCACGATGAACTGGGTGTTCTTCTTGAACTCGTTCAGCATCCGCACGAAGCGCCCGATGTTCTGGTCGTCCAGCGGCGCATCGACTTCATCCAGCAGGCAGAAGGGGCTGGGCTTCGTGAGGAAGATGCCGAAGAGGAGTGACAGCGCGACCAGGGCGCGCTCGCCGCTCGACAGCAGGTGGATGCGCTGCGTGCGCTTCCCGCGCGGGCTGGCGTGGATCTCGATGTCGCAGTCCAGCGGCCGCTCGGGATCCTCGAGCCGGAGGTCGCACTCGCCGCCGCCGAACAGCGTCATGAAGATCTCGCGGAAATGCGCCCGCACCTGCGCAAAGGTCGCCAGGAACAGGTCTCGCGCCGTGACGTCGATCTCCTTGATGGCCTGCGCCAGCTTCACCTGGGCCTCGGTGAGGTCCGCGCGCTGCGTGGTCAGGAACTCGAGGCGCCTGGTCTCCTCCTCGTGCTCCTCGATGGCCAGCGGGTTCACGGGGCCGAGCTGCTCCAGCTGACGCCGCAGGTCCTCGACCTCGCTGCGCAGGGCATCGTCCTCGGCCTCCACCGGCTGGTAGTCCGCGAAGAGCTCGTCGAGTGGACGGCGCCACTCCGCCTCAAGGCGCTCACGGATTGCCGCACGCCGCCCCGCGAGCTCCGTGTGCCGCAGCTCCGCGTGGTGCAGCGTCTCGCTGGCACTGCCGACGTCCGTCCGCGCGCCGTCGAGCGCCTGACCGGCCTCAGCCACCTCGGCATCCGTTTCACGCACGGTCGACTCCGCCTCGGCGAGGGCCTGGTCCGCCTCTGCCATCGAGCCGCGCCGGGAGGCGAGTTCCTGCTGCCAGACGGTCATCTGCTCCTCGAGGGCCCCGTCCTGCTCGACCAGCGAGGCCACCTCGCGCTCCAGTGCGCCCAGGCGGTCCTGCGCGGCATTGCGCTCCCGCTCCAGCCGCTCGTGGCGCTCGGCCGCCACCTGGCGTCGTGCCTCGGCCTGTGCGTGCGCCACCTGCTGCGCCGCCCGGGCCTCGCGAGCCTCGTCCTGTGCACGCTCCGCCGCCGCCAGCAGGCCTCGGGCGTCGATAGCACCCTCGTCGGCCAGCGTCAGCCGCCGGGCCAGTTCCTCCTGCGCGCCCAGGCTCGCATTCACGCGGTCCCCGAGCTCGGTATGCCGGCCGACGAGCTTCTCGCGCAGCGCCACGGCATCGGCAAGCTCCCGCGCCGAGCGCTCGCGCACGCGGTCGCGCTCGCCACGCACCTGCGCGGCCTGCGCCAGCTGCTGCTGCGCGGCAGCGGCGCCGTCGGCTGCCTGGGCGGCCTCACCCTCGGCGCGGACGACCTCGTCGTGCACCCGCTGGGCCCGGGCCTGCACGTCCTGGCGCCGCGAGTCCAACGTGGCCCGCGAGGCGCGCAGGGCGGCGCGCG
>JAYQOZ010000049.1:0-1101 GCA_038145035.1 Gemmatimonadaceae bacterium
TCTCGTATGATAGGAATAATAAGAGTTTGTCCTTGAGGATCGGGCCGCCGACGGGTAATCCCCACTGGTCGAAGTTGAACGAGCCGGGGTTGAAGGCGTTCCTGCCGGCCTTCGTGCCGACGTAGTCCTGGTCGCGGGTCAGGTAGTACACCGAGCCGGTGAAGTCGTTGGTGCCGGACTTGGTCACGGTGTTCACTGCGGCGCCGACGAAGGCGCCCTGGCGCACATCGTAGGGCGCGATGTTCACCTGCACGGCCTCGATCGCGTCGAGCGAGATCGGGGCGACGCCGGTACGGTCACCGGGCTGGCCGCCAAGGCCGAACGAGTTATTGAAGTAGGACCCGTCCACCGTGATGTTGTTCAGGCGGTTGTCCTGGCCGGCAAACGAGCTGCCGCTGGCCTGCGGGGTGAGGCGGGTGAAGTCCGAGAGGCGACGCGAGATCGTGGGCAGCTGCTCGAGCTGGTCCCGACGGATGCTCGTCGCCGCACCGGTGCGGGTCGAGCTGAGCTCGCCGCCCTCGGAGGTGATCGTCACCTGGCTCAGCTGCGTCGCCACGGCCGTCATCTTGAAGACGAGGTCCACGGCGGCACCGAGCGAGACGTTCACGTCCTCGCGGGACTGGCGGGCGAAGCCGATCATGGTCGCGGCCACGCTGTAGGGGCCGCCGATACGCATGCCCGGAATGTTGAACCGTCCATCCGCGCGCGTCAGGGCGACGTACTGCGTGCCCGACGGCAGGTGCACCGCAAGGACGCGGGCACCCTCGATGGGCCGGTCCTCGGCGTCCGTCACGGTGCCACGCATCGAGCCCGTGGTCACCTGAGCGGAGACGTCGTGGGTGAACGCCGCTGCGGCAAGCGCCGCGAATGCGAACGTCACACGGAGAATCCAACGCTTCATTAGTTGTTCCTCAGTGGGTGGGATCCCTAGGTCCAACGCCGGCCCGCACACATGGAGAAGGGGGCCGGTCCTGGCGAGAAAAATATAGCGAGACTTGTGTCGCGCCGCCTCCCTCCGGGCAACCGGGGGGGGGGGGGGGGGGCCCCCCCCCCCCCAACCCCCCGGCGCCCCCCGGCGGGTATTAACCGGGGGCCCCCAAC
>JAYQOZ010000049.1:1111-10388 GCA_038145035.1 Gemmatimonadaceae bacterium
CCCCCCTCCCCACCCGCCCCCGCGCCCCCCCCCCCCCCCCCCCCCGCGCGGCGGGGGGGGGGGGGGGGGGGGGGGGGCGCGACGAAGCGTTACCGCCGGCGGCCGACCGTCAGGTAGTAGACGGGGGCGCCCATCAGGCAGACGCCCAGCACCCCAAGCGTCTGCCAGCGGCTGGACTCGTTCACCAGCGCGTTCCCCAGTAGGTACAGCACGGCCACCATGAACAGCAGCGGGACGACCGGATACCAGGGTACACGGAAGGCCGGCTGGTAGTCCGGGCGCCTCCGCAACCGGAAGATCGAGGCCACCGCCATGAAGTAGAACGGCAGGAAGGCCGTCACGAAGGCATCGGCGAGCTGCTCGAAGGTCCGCAGGAGCACGAACAGCGCTCCGAGTGTGGCCGTGAGGAGGATTGCGACCCAGGGGGTGCCAAGCCGCGGATGCACGCTGGCCACCGGCCGGAAGAACAGCCCATCGGCCGCCATCGCGAAGAAGATGCGCGGGCTCGTAAACAGCACCGCATTGAGTGTCCCGAAGGTGGACACCATGACCGTCACGGACACAAACACCACGCCGCCTGAGCCGATGACCCGCTGGGCCACATCGGCGGCGACCAGCCGCGAGGTCCGCATCTCCTCGATCGGCAGCACCGTGAGGTAGGCGACATTCGCCGCCAGGTAGATCGCCATGACCAGCAGCGTCCCGCCAATCAACGCCCGGGGGAGATTTCGCTGTGGGTCCTGCACCTCGCCGCCGTTGTAGGCCACGTCGGCCCAGCCGTCGAAGGCCCAGAGTGTGCTCACCAGCGCCAGGCCAAACGCCGGGATGCTGACGCTGTCCGGCGGCAGCGCGGGCGCGAAATGCGAGAAGCCATTGGTCGGCAGGCCCACCGCCAGCGCCACGATCACGATGAATACGAGGCCGCCGTACTTGGCCAGCACCGTGATGTTGGTGAAGGTGGCTCCGACCCTCGCGCCCGCCACGTTGAACGTTGCGGTCAGGAGGATCGCCGCGGCCGCCGCGTACCGCACCGGCATCACCTGGGCGAGGTCCCAGCCCATGACGCGGAAGAAGTACTCCGCGCAGGTGATGGCGATGGCCCCAAGGGAGGCGGCACGGATCATCACGAGCTGGCTCCAGCCGAAGAGGAAGGCCGCAAGGTCGCCCCAGGCCTCCTTCAGGAACACGTAGATGCCACCCGTACGCGGGAGCGCGCTCGCCACCTCGGCAATCGTCAAGGCGCCACAGATGGCAAAGATGCCCCCGGCCACCCAGGCCGAGAGCATGGGGAGCGGGCCGGGAAGCCGATCGGCGATTCCGGCGGGGGAGCGGAAGATGCCGGAGCCGATCGTCGAGCCGATGACGACGGCAACGGCACTCCAGAGTCCGATGCTACGCTGCAGTTCCTGCGCGGGGGGCTGGGCCGTAGGCATCCCGCGAAACTACGGCCCGGCACTCCCTGAAGGGAGGTGCCCCGGCGATAATTCGGCATGTCCGCCCCCCTACCCCTCCTCATCTTCGTCATCGCCGCCCTGGCCGTCATCGTTGGGCAGGTGATGATCCTGCGCTCCACCGCGCGGGCCTGGGAGGGGACGAAGTCCCCGGTTCCCTTCGTGGAGCGCCTGTTCGCCTGGGGCCCTGTCCCCGTGCTCGCGGCGATTCTCTGGTTCTCCTGGCGCGCGATGGGCGCCCCATGAGCGCGCAGGTGCCGGCGGGGGTGCCGGCGGAGGTGCGCGCCGAGGCGTCGCTGGCCAAGGACCTGATCGCGCTGACCAAGCCGCGCATCATCTCCCTCCTGCTGGTGACCACCGTGGCGCCGATGTACGTCGCCGGCGTGCCCCCGCTCTCGACCGTCCTGCTGGTGATGCTCGGTGGCTACCTGATGGCAGGCGGCGCCAACGCGGTGAACATGTACATCGACCGCGACATCGACCCGCTGATGGCGCGCACCAAGCTGCGGCCGATTCCAAGCGGGCGGATGCACGCCACGGCGGTCCTGGCCTTCGGGGTGCTCATCGCGACGGCCGCGACGTGGATGCTCGGTCGCTTCGTGAACGTGCTCACCGCAGCGCTCGCCCTCGCCGGCTTCTACTTCTACGTGTTCATCTACACGCGCTGGCTCAAGCGCTCGTCGCCGCAGAATATCGTGATCGGCGGTGCGGCGGGCGCGTTCCCGCCGCTGGTGGGCTGGGCGGCCGTAGCCGGCCGCCTCGACCTCACGGCGTGGTTCCTGTTCCTGATCGTGTTCTACTGGACGCCGCCGCACTTCTGGGCGCTCGCGCTGAACAAGCAGGGAGACTACGGGACGGCCAAGGTGCCGATGGCGCCGCTGGTCTGGGGCGAGCGCGAGACCATCGCGCAGATGTGGTGGTACAGCGTGCTGCTCGTCGGGCTCACGCTGCTGCCGGTGGCCTTCGGGGCCTTCGGCTGGTTCTATTTCGCCTCGGCCGCGCTGCTGGGCGCGCTGCTGCTCGGCGGCATCCGGCGCGTACGCACGGCCGAGGACCGCGTGGGCCCGTCGTGGTGGGTGTACGGCTACTCGCTGCTCTACCTCGCCCTGCTCTTCCTCGCGATGGCGCTGGACCACCGCGTCTTCGGCGTCAGATGACGATCAGCTCGCGCTGGATCTCGCCCGGCGTCACCACGAGTCCGCTGGGTCCGACGTAGCCGTTGACCTCGGTGCGCATCCCGAACTCGCCGGGCAGGTAGATCCCGGGCTCGATCGAGAAGCCGACGCCGGGCAGCAGCACGCGTTCATCGCGCGTCTCGAGGTCGTCGAGGTTCGGCCCCATGCCGTGCAGACCGCGGGCGTCGATGGAGTGTCCGGTGCGGTGCGTGAACCACTGGCCGAACCCGCGCGCCTCGATCACGGCGCGGCTCGCGGCATCGGCCTCGCGACCGGCGACGGCGGTGCCGGCCCCCAGACGCTCCGCGAGCAGGGAAATCGCCGCGTCGCGCGCATCGCGAATCGCCGCCCAGACCTCCTGATGCCGCGGCGTCGGCGCGCCGACCACCGCCATCCAGGTCTGGTCGGCCCACATCGCCCCCTGCCGCGAGTCCGGCGCGGTGGCCCAGAGATCGATCAGGACCACATCGCCAGCCACGAAGCGCCGCGGCGCCGCAGGGGAGGGCTCATAGTGCGGATTCGCCGCGTTCTCGGTGGCGGAGACGTTGGGCCCGTGATCGGTCCACAGGCCCTCGGCGGCAAAGCGCTCCTGCAACCACGCCATCACCTCGTGCTCGTGGATGGGCGTCCCCGCACGGATGGCCTCGCCGATGCGTGCGAAGGCGCCGTGGGCAAGCCTGCGCAGGAGCTCGGCGTGGCGGTGGTGCGAGGCGGTTTCCTCCTCGCTCCACACGGCGAAGAACCGCGTGACGAGCTCGCCGCTGGTCACCACGTCTGCTCCGGCGGCGCGGATCATCTCGATCACGCCCGCGGGCACGCGATCCACCACCGGCACGGCATCACCCGGCGAGTACTCCATCGCGATGCGCTTGCCGCGCACCAGGGCGGGCAGCTCCGTCTCGAGCGTGCGCCAGGCGGAGTAGACGCGCTTCTCCCAGGCTGCCGGCCACTGCGCCCAGGGCCCCTGCTCGATGGCGTGCGTCACGGCCACGGGCGTACCCTCGGCGGGGATCCACGCGAAGATCCGTCGGGAGACCATGCCGTGCAGGCCAAGCAACGATGCCGCCACCGGATTCAGGCCGCGGAAATCGTAGATGAGCCATCCGTCGAGCCGCGCCTCGCGTAGCGCGGCCTGGAGTGCGGGCAGTTGCGCCGGTGTGAGCATGGTCAGGCCACCACGCGCCATTGGGCGCGCCATTCACAGGTTCCCTCGCCGCGCGAGGCGCAGCGGACGTGCTCCACGGCGCCGACGCCATCGACGAGGCGCTGCATCAGGTCGCGCAGCAGGGACTCATAGAAGGTGCAGCCGGCCAGCTTCGGGGCCGCGTCGCGGGAGACGGAGACTTGGACCTCGAGGTGTACCGAGCCGCCGACGCGGCGCACGTCGCCCCCGAGGTAGCGGCGACCGATGCGTCGCACCTGGGAGAGGGCCATCGGACGCGCCAGGAGTCCCGGCAGGAGGCGGAGCAGCGTGCGGGTGGGACCGGGCACGCTGTCGTAGGTCCGGCGGGCGAGGCCACGGCCAGCCTCGCGAAACACGGCCTCCGCATCCGGCCGGCGGCCGATGAGCTTCGCGATCCCCGCGGCCTCGTCGAAGGAGATGCGTTGGCCGCGCTTCACGGCGTCCAGGTAGCGCCGCATCTGGGCATGCACCGTATCGCTGAGGCCAAACCGCTTGGCCTTGAGTTCATCGACGAACTCCGTCTCGAGCGCGTCGTCGGGGAGGTCCACGGTACGGATGGCCTCGAGCAGGGCGAGCGGGACGAGCGGGTCTATGGTGGCGGACATGCAGGGGGGCAGGAGATTCGTGGGAACCGCTGGCAAAGTTAATGGTTGAGTCAGGGACGCCGCACCATTGGCACGACCATGCGCGACCTGCTCCCCCAACCCAACTCCGAGATGCCCTGCGCATCGCTCCGCGCCCTGTGCGGCGATGTCGCCGCGGGGGAAGCGGACGCGATGACCCTCATGCAGGTCGACGCGCACGTCACCGGCTGCGCCGACTGCCGGCTGGCGCTGGCCTCGGAGCGCGCGTATCGCCGGGCCATGCGTCGGGCCTCGGGGAGTGAACGCGCCTCGGACGCGCTCCGGGACCGGGTGTTCGACCTCCATCGCGAGGTCCGCGAATCGACGCTTCCCTGACCCTCCGCGCGCTGATCGGCCTGGTCGCCGCGGGCCTCGGTGCGGAGCCTAAGCGGCAGCGGAGCCAAGGCGTCCTCGAGCCGTTGTCCGAGCGCACGGCCGCGCAGGTGTGGGCCAACGGTGCGGTCTTCGCGAGCTGCGCCCTGTTGTCGACGCTGCTGCCGGATCCACGGTTCACGTGGCTGGCGGCCGGCGCGCTAGCCGTGGCGGCCGCAGACACCCGGGCTACCGACCTCGGGCTGCTTTGGGGCGGGACGCCGCGGCTCCTGCTCGGCGGCGCTGCCGTGGAACCGGGCCGCTCCGGCGGCATCACCGCGGTTGGCCTGCTGGCCGGGGGGCTGGGTCGCTGGCGGTGGCGGCAACCGCCGCGTGGCTCGGCCTGCTAC
The DNA here is from genome assembly GCA_038145035.1 of Gemmatimonadaceae bacterium. Lineage (GTDB taxonomy): Bacteria > Gemmatimonadota > Gemmatimonadetes > Gemmatimonadales > Gemmatimonadaceae > Pseudogemmatithrix. The sequence goes on from JAYQOZ010000049.1 coordinate 6,266, forward strand.
CGACGCCGGGATGGCCGGCCGTGGTCGCGGTTTCGATCGGCGGCCTGGGCGGAGGGCTGGCCGACTCCGTGCTGGGACGGCTGCTGCAGGCCACGCGGCGCTGCGAGGCCTGTGGACGCGTGACCGAGCGAGCCGTGCACGATTGCGGGACCCCCACGCTTCACGCGCGTGGGCTGCGCTGGATGACCAACGACACCGTGAACCTGCTGGCCACCGAGTCCGGCGCGCTGGGCGCGTTGGCGGCGAGTCGCCTGTCTTTCTGATACTTTCGATGCCAGTGGATCCCTCGACCTTCCGTGCCACGCTCGGGCGCTTTGCGTCCGGCATCACCGTCCTTACCGCACGCGACGCGGCCGGCCGCGATGTCGGCATGACCGTGAGCGCCTTCTCCTCACTCTCGCTGGACCCGCCGCTCATCCTGGTCTGCGTAGACCACGCGGCCTCCGTGGCACCGGTGCTCGAGCACTGCACCCACTTTGCGGTGAACGTCCTCGAGGAGGAGCAGGAGCCCCTGTCGCGCCGCTTCGCCGAGCGGGAGGTGGATCGCTTTGACGGCGTCGCCTACCACCGCGGCCTCCACGACCTCGCGCTGCTCGACGGGGCGCTGGCGCATCTCGAATGCACCGTGCACGAGCGCCATCCGGCCGGCGACCACACGATCCTCGTCGGCCGCGTCGAGGATGCGGCGGTCGGTGACGGGTACCCCCTGCTCTACTTCCGCGGCGGCTACTGCCGGCTCGACCACCAGCTTTCCCGGCACGGCGCTCGACCTTGAGCGGGAACGGATCGTCCAGGCGCCCTGCGCCCACTACGCCCACGACCACCTGACGACCGGAGAGATCGAGCGGCGGTTCAAGCTGGCGTACGCCGCGCGGGACCAGGGCGCGCGGCTCGAGGGCTGGCGCGAGCCGATTCGCGGCTAGCGTGGCCCCGGGAGCACCGGCTTCGACGACTGACGCGCAGGGACGCGGCCAGCGGCCGCGTCCCCCTCAGGGCCCCTGCGAGAGAAACGCCTGGGCGTAGCGCCTGATACTCTCGTCGACGACACGCATCGCGTCCTCGCTCTTGCCCCAGCCGAGAATCTCGACGCGCTTGCCCTCGAGGTCCTTGTAGACTGCGAAGAAGTGCTCGATTTCCTTCAGCTGGTGTGCCGGCAGGTCGGCGATGTCGAAGATCTCCCCGTGCAGCGGGTCGTCCGTCGGGACGGCGAGGATCTTGTCGTCGGGCTCGCCCTTGTCGAGCATCCGGAGGACGCCCACGGGGCGCACGTCGATGAGGCAGCCCGTGAAGGTGGGCTCCTTGATCATCACCAGGACGTCCAGCGGGTCGTGGTCCTCGTGCAGCGTGCGGGGGATGAGGCCGTAATCGCCGGGATAGTGCACGGCGCTGTACAGCACCCGGTCGAGCCGGAACAGGCCGGAATCCTTGTCTAGCTCATACTTGTTGCGCGCGCCCTGGGGAATCTCGATTACCGCGGTGACGCGCTCCGGCGGCTGAGGACCCGGGGATAGGTCCTTCCAGGGATGGATCACCCGGCCGTCCGCCCGGCCTCGCGCCGGCGCGCGAGCGCTCGCCGGCGAAGCCGGATCGAGAATGCGTAGCCCGCAAACAGCGCGATCATCGCGCCGTAGGCCACCTGGTAGTAGATCGCGTTGTCAGGCATTTGGCTCAGGCCTCTGCAGCGTCGAGGAACTCGTCGCGCTCCCGGGCCAGCGCCATGCGCGCGCGCACCAGCGCGACATAGAGCATGGTGAACGCGAGGAGCGAGATGACGAGCGTGGTAATCATCGTGCCCGGCATCTGGATGCCCGTGGGATTGGCAACCACCGGCCTCGGGTGCTGGGTGCGGAACAGGTAGACGCTGAGGTGGATGAACGGGATCAGCAACGCGCCGAGGATTCCCACCACCGCCGCATAGCGCGCCCGCGCCGTGCGGTCCTCGACGGCGCCCCGCAGCACGAGATAGCCGAGGTAGAGGAACCAGAGGAAGAGCGTGAGCGTCAGCCGTGCGTCCCAGACCCACCACGCGCCCCAGATCGGCTTGCCCCAGAGCGGTCCGGACACGAGCACGCCGGTGGTGAAAATCACGCCCACCTCCGCCGAGGACTCGGCGAAACGGTCGAGGCGCGGGTCCTTGAGGAAGAGCCAGAACGCGCCGGCGAAGGCCGTCAGCCCGAAGGCGAGGAAGGCCACCCAGGCCGAGGGCAGGTGCACGTAGAAGATCTTCTGGGCCAGCCCCTGCAGGCGGTCGGCGGGCGTGAACCAGATGGCGCGCCCGAAGGCGGCGGCCATCAGGGCGGCGGCGAGGAGGCCGAACCAATCGGGGCGGCGCGGGCGCGCCGGGGAGTCAGCAGTCACGGATCAGTCTTCGAGCGTGAAGGGGAACGCGATGGTGCAGGCGTACAGGAAGACAAGGTCGAACGCGAGCAGGATGCGCAGCCAGGCCATCGACTCCGCCAGCGGACGGCCGGCGAGCATCCGGGCCGTGGCGCTGGCCGCCGGCAGCACGATCGGCACGAAGAACGGCAGGGCAATCACCGGCAGCAGCAGCTCCGCCATGCGCGTGTTGGCCGTGATGCCGGCGAAGAGCGTGCCGATGCAGGTCAGCCCGATGGCCGCCAGCAGCATCACCACCGCCAGTGGCCCCGCCGAGGCCGCAAGCGGCAGGTTGTAGAACAACGCAACGGCGGGCAGCGCCACGAGCTGAACGCCGAGGACGAAGATGAGGTTCGCAAGCGCCTTGCCGAGGAAGATGGCCTCGCGGGGCACCGGCGAGACCAGGAGCGCATCCATGGCGCGCTCGGCAGCCTCGACCCCGAAGGATCGGTGCAGGCCGAGCAGACCCGAAAAAATGAACGTCACCCAGAGCACTCCGGGCGCGATGTCGAGCGGGGTGACCGCCGTCGCATCCCAGGTGAAATAGAAGATGACGATGGCCAGCAGCGAAATCACCAGCGCCGAAAGGAAGGCGCTGCGCGTGCGGAACTCGATGGCGAGGTCCTTCCGCGCAATCAGCCAGGCGGCGGCGAGCGTGGACGTCGTACGGGGGCTCATGCGACCAGCTCCCGGTAGGCCGACGCGTAGCTGCCGCGGTCCAACCCCTCGGTGCGGTCCCGCCGCACGAATCGTCCGGCCAGCATCACCACGGCCTGCGAGGCCACACTGAGGCCCTCGTGGAGGTGGTGCGTCACGACCACCAGGGCCGCACCCGCCGAACGTCGCTCGAGCAATAGCGCGGTCAGCGCGGCGGCGCCCTGCTCGTCGAGGCCCGTGTAGGGTTCGTCCGCCAGGAGGACATCCGGCGCGTGCACGATGGCCCGGGCGATGGCGACGCGCTGCTGCAGTCCGCGCGACAACGCACCCACCGGCAGGTCCGCGCGGTCGGCGACGCGCAGCGCCTCGAGGGCCTGCCGCACCGCAGCCGTGGGGTCACGCATGCCGTGGAGCCGGGCGGCGAAGGTGACGTTCTCGCGCGCCGTGAGCGCGTCGTAGAGCATCGTGCGATGGGAGATGAGGCCGACGCGGGCGCGGGCGGCCACATCGGGCAGGGCTACGCCGGCGATGGCCGCGCGTCCCTTCCCGGGCTTGAGCAGGCCAGCCAGCAGCCGGAGCAGTGTCGTCTTGCCCGCGCCGTTCGGCCCGAAGAGCGCGAGCGCCTCGCCGGGCCCAAGCGCAAGGTCCACGCCGTCCACGGCACGACGGGCGCCAAAGGCGCGCTCGAGACGGGTCGCCTCGAGGAGCAAGGTCACGGCAGGGCGGACACGCGGGAAATCATCGGGTGAACGCTACCGCGTTGCCGGCCCCGATGGAACGGCGGTGCCCTCCCGATCAGCGGGGGGAATCGAAATCGAACAGCGTGTGCAGCCAGGTCGAGTCGAGCAGCGTGCGAATCTCGGGCGGGACGCCCTGCAGCCGGGTGCGCATGCCGTGTTCCCGCGCGCGCTTCTGCAGCAGGATCAGGACGCCGAGTCCGGCGGCGTCGACCTGGGTGGTGGCGCGGAGATCGGCAACCACAGCGGGGGCACCGCGTTTGGCCGCCAGGGCAACGGCGGAGAGCACCGCGTCTCGGTTTTCGAGACGCCGGTCCATGGTCAGCGTGCTGGGGGCGACGAACGTCGGGCTG
>JAYQOZ010000050.1:0-10358 GCA_038145035.1 Gemmatimonadaceae bacterium
GGACGGCCGTGAGCGCCTTGCGCAGCTCCTCCATCAGGATACCGACGTACTGGCGGTCGCTCGCCGAGTTGCCGCAGGAGCTGGGCGAGACCGCCGAGCGCGGCGGCAACGTGACATTGGTCGAGCTGAGCACTGGCTCCACCTGGACCACCTCGGCGGCGGCCAGGGAGCGCTCGAGCACGACGGTGGGCATGAATCCGACGCGCTGCAGCAGGACGCGGGCGAACCCCGGCCGTGGCAACGGGAGGGCGAAGCGTCCCTCATCGCTGGTGACGGCGCGGGTGATCTCGGCACCGGCACTGTCCTGGGCGACCACCAACACGCCGCCGCCGGGCGCACCGCCGGGAAGCGAGACGGTCCCCGAGACGCGCTGCGCCCCGAGGACCGTCGGAACCGCCGCGGCCGCGCAGAGTGCGAACGCCGCGAGGGGCCGGAGACGCATTACCGACCCCGCCGACTGCCGGCCGGCTGGAAGGTCATCTTGTTGTCCACCCACTCGAAGCGCAGTTCGGCCGCCTGCTCGATCGCCGCGATCGCCTGCTGCGACGACCCGAGCGGCACGTCGATGTCGATGATCTTCTCGGCGGAGGCCAGGTCGGCGAGCGTGATGTCGATGCCGTACCAGCGCCAGAGCTTCTGGATGGCCTCGGCCACCGTCACGCCCTCAAGCGTGAGCCGGTCCTCGGTCCAGCCGAGGTCGCGGACGACGAGAATCGGCGTCGGCGTCGCGACGACTCCGGCTCGGTCCACCTGCAATGCCTCGCCGGCGCTCAGCGTGCGCTCGACATCGCCGACCCTCACCCGCGCGGATCCTGAATCCACGCGCACGAGGCGCAGCATCTCCTCGGCGTAGTCGCGGACGACGACAACGCCGCCGGTGGAGAACACCGACACCTCGCCGAGCCGCGCTTCAAACGGCTCGGAACTGCCCGCCGCCACGGAGAAGCGGGCGGTGCCGGACACGGACAGCGTGCGATAGTCCGAGCCGAAGCCCGGGACGATCACCAACCGGGTCTCGGGACCGATGCGCGCGAGGCTTTCGTCACCCAGCGTCAGGCTGCCGGTCTGGCCGGCACGCGTGGTGACCTGCTGCGCGTCCGCGGAGCCGAGCATCTGATTGACGACCTCGGCGCGGGAAACCTTGGAGAGCCAGTACGCGCCACCGAGCGCGATCACGGTGGCGACCGAGGCGATGATGGCGGGCGTCTTCCAGTTGCCGCGCTGGGTCACCGTGTTGATGTGCTCGGCAACATCGTGCGAGCTCTGTTCGCGGCGGCTCTTCGCGGCCGTGGCGCGGTCCACGCGCGGCTTGTGCAGCTCGGCGACCAGCTCCTGCCAGATGGCGTCGGCGCTGGGGGCGGCGTGGACGAGTCCGCTGACGCCCTCGGCCTTCTCGAAGCGATGGACGGCCGCCAGGCGCGCGCGCGCCGCGCGGGCGCGGTGGCGCAGTTCCTCGTTGAAGAACGCCTCGACCTCCGCGCTCGTGTGGAAGCCGTCACGCTCGTCCCAGAACTCGCGCAACGTCGCCAGGATCAGGCGCGGGGCCGCCGCATCCTCGCCCTTGAGACGCTCGAGGGCACGGGCCAGGAGCCAGTCGAAGTGGGAGCGGAAGATCTGCTCAAGCGCCTGCTCGCTGCCGCCGTTGAGCGCGGTGATGGTCGCGGCCTCGATGGGCGCGAAGGTTGCCGACATCTAACGGGTCCTCGGGAGAACGGGGGGGTGCTGGGGCGCGCGCGGCGCCCGTCGGGGCGGAACCTCACAACTATAGCCACACGCGGCAGCTACCGCACCCCGCCAGAGGAGGGAACCCGTCCGCCACCTACCCCCTGCGGCCGGCCTCCGCTAGGTTACCCTGACTGCGCGAGTAGCTCAGCTGGATAGAGCGTCGGCCTCCGGAGCCGAAGGTCGTGGGTTCGAATCCCGCCTCGCGCATCCTCCACCCCCAGTCGCGCCCCCTCCCCTCCCCGCCCACATGCGCGGGCCGGCGCCGACCGCAGCAACTCCCCCCACACTCCCCTACCGCGTGGAAATCGCCACCCTCCGCCAGATGTCGGTGGATGAGTTGCAGGCCTTCGCCGCCACCCTCGAGATTCCCGGCGCCGAGCGCCTCCGGGACCACGACCTCTCGCTGCGGGTGAAGCGCGCGCTGCTGTCGCGCGGCGAGCCGCTGGTGGCCGAGGGCGCGCTGGAGCTGGTGAAGGGCGGCCACGGCTATCTCCGCAGCACGGACCACAGCTACCTCGCCGGCCCCGACGACGTCTACGTGTCGTCGGCACAGATCAGGCGCCTCGGCATCCGCACCGGCGACATGGTGCGCGGCCTGGTGCGTCCCGCGAAGCCCTGGGAGAAGTTCCTCGCGCTGATGCAGGTGGAGTCGATCAACGGACTGCCCCCCGAGCAGGCGATCACGCGCGTGCCCTTCGACGCGCTGAAGCCGCGCTATCCGGACCAACGCATCCGGCTGGAGTCGAGGTCGGGCGGGCTCTCGATGCGCGTGGCGGACCTGATTGCGCCGCTCGGCAAGGGACAGCGTGGCTTGATCGTCGCGCCGCCGCGCGCCGGCAAGACGCTGTTCCTGCAGCGCATGGCGAACGCCATCGCCGAGAACCATCCGGAGATCACGCTCATCGTACTGCTGATCGACGAGCGTCCGGAGGAAGTCACGGACTTCATCGCCACGGTACCGACGGCGGAGGTCGTGGCGTCGACCTTCGACGAGTTGCCGAAACGGCACGTGCAGGTGGCGGAGATGGTCATCGAACGGGCCAAGCGCCTGGTCGAGGGTGGGCAGGACGTCGTGATCCTGCTCGACTCCATCACCCGACTGGCCCGGGCGCACAACGCCGTGATCCCGATGTCGGGCAAGATCCTCTCCGGCGGCGTCGACGCCAAGGCGATGGAAAAGCCCAAGCGCTTCTTCGGCGCGGCGCGGCGCATCGAGAACGGCGGCTCACTGACCATCGTCGCGACGGCCCTGGTGAACACGGGCTCGCGCATGGACGAGGTGATCTTCGAGGAGTTCAAGGGCACGGGCAACCAGGAGATCGTGCTCGACCGCGACATCGCCAATCGCCGCATCTATCCGGCAGTGGAGATCAACAAGTCCGGGACGCGGAAGGAGGAGCTGCTGCTCACCGACAAGGAGCGCAACCGCATCTTCCTGCTCCGTCACTTTCTCGGCGACATGTCACCGGAAGAGGCCACGCAGTTCCTGCTGCGCAAGCTCGCGGTCACGGCGACCAACGAGGAGTTCTTCCAGAAGATGGCGGAGGGGGGCTGATGACACACCGCGCCCGCCGCTGGGTGGCCATCGACCTCGGGGACCGCCGGATCGGGATCGCCGTGAGCGATCCGAGCGGCATGATCGCCTCCCCCGCCGGACACGTGCCGCGGCGGGCCGGCAAGCGGCCGCCGCTCACGGCGCTGCTCGACCGCGTGCGCGAGCTCGAGGGCGAGGGCCTGGTGGTGGGACTGCCGCTGGACGAACAGGGCGAGGACACCCCGCGGGCCGCCGAGGCGCGCCGGCTGGCGCACGAGCTCTCGACACGCCTGGGCCTGCCGGCCGAGCTGGTGGATGAGCGGTTTTCCACCGCGGCGGCGCTGCGGGCCGTCACGGCGATGGAGGGCAGCACCCGCGGCCGGAAGGGCGACGTGGACGCGTTGGCCGCGACCGTGCTCCTGCAACACGCGCTGCGGGCGATGGAACTGCAGCAGGACGGCGAGGCCTGAGCGTGCATCGCGTCGGAGTGATCCTCGCCCTGGCTGCGCTCCTCTCCACGGCCGCCTGCGCCACCAGCGACCGCACGCAGGCGACGGTCAACATCCGCAGGGGCTCGAACTTTCCCGAGACCGCCGACTCGCTGGCGGCGCACGGGGTGATCCGCGCGCCCCGGCTCTTCCGGCAGTATGCGAAGCTGCTGGGCCGCGACCGCAGCGTCCGCTACGGGATGTACCTGCTCGAGCGCGGCACGTCGTGGAATGGCGTGCTGGATGCGCTCGAGAGGGGCGAGGGGATGGTGACGCGGGTGCGAGTCGTCGAGGGCTGGACGCTGTGGGACATCGTGCCCACGCTCGCCGATTCGCTGAAGGTGCCGCAGGACTCCGTGCTGGCCGTGGTGCGGGACACCGCGCTCCTGCGGCGCCTGCAGGTGCCGCGTGGCATCTCCGACATGGAAGGCTATCTCTTCCCCGACACCTACGACTTCCCGGTCGGGGCGACGGCCCGGCAGGCGATCGTGTACATGATCCGCCGCTTCGAGCGCGTGTGGACGCCGGAGTGGGAGGCGCGGACCGTCGAGCGGAAGCTGACGCGGCACCAGGTCATCACGCTGGCGTCGATCGTCGAGAAGGAAGTGCGACGCGGCAGCGAGCGACCGACGGTGGCGGGCGTGTACAGCAATCGCCTCGCGCGCGGGATGCTGCTGCAGGCCGACCCGACGGTGCAGTATGCGCTCAAGCGCCGCCGCCCGGGACGCGTGTTGTTCCGCGACCTCCGCGTGGACTCGCCCTACAACACGTACCGACGGGCGGGCCTGCCGCCCGGACCCATCGCCTCGCCGGGCGCCAAGAGCATCGAGGCGGCACTGTATCCGGCCGACGTGCCGTACCTGTATTTCGTGGCGCATCCCGACGGTCACCACGAGTTCCGGGCCACGTACCGGGAGCACCTGGAGGCCATCCGCCTCGTGCGCGAGGTCGCACGCCGCGACACGCTGGAGCGGCGGCGCATCGCGGCGCAGGCCCGCGTGGACTCCGCGCTGGCCGCCGCCACCGTGCCCAGGCGCCCAGCCGACCCCACCGTCCGCAGTCCGGACTGAGCGCCGTCAGTCGGCCAGCAGGTCCGCGCGCAGGAGAATGGCGTTCCGCAGGTAGACGTGGCGCATCTCGCCGCGCGCCCGCCGGGTCTCGGCGTGCACCATCACGCGGATGCAACGCTGCAGGGCGCCGGGTACGGGCAGCTCCTGCGCGCAGAGCAGCGGGATATCGGTCCAGCCGTAGAGTCGCGCCGCGTGGGCTGGAAACTCACTGACAAGGTCGGGCGTGGCCGTGAACACCGCCGAGATGAGGTCGGCCGGGACGAGGTCGTTGTCGTCGAGCACGGCCTCGAGGAGCTCAGTGACCGCCTCGCGAATGAGCACGGGGTCGTCGCGGTCGACCGTGGTGGCACCTCGGACGGCGCGGACGCTGCGCGGGCGATCGGGGCGGGTGGGCATCGGCACGAAAATGCGGGTGTCCGCGTCGGCTGTCCACCGTCAGTGCCGTCTGTCCGGGCGTAGCGGGAAACGGGGGGTCGGTAGATTTCCGTAATGTCCGTTTCCGCCGTCGCCGTCGTCTCGACCCGTGGTGCCAAGCGCTGGCACGACGGCCATCCCTGGATCTTCCGATCGGACGTCGTCGCGGCGCCGGATGCGCCCGCCGGAGCGGTGCCTGTCCAGGATCAGGCCGGGCGCGCCATCGGGGTGGCGCTCTGGAGCCCGGCGTCGGAGATCTCGCTGCGGCTGGTGGCGCGTGATGCCAGCGCCGTGCTCGATGCCGGCTGGTGGGAGCGGCGGCTACGGCAGGCGCTGGACCGGCGCGCCGGGCTGCTCGACGCAGATACCACCGCCTGCCGTCTGGTCCACGGCGAGGGCGACGGGCTGCCGTCGCTGGTGGTGGATCGCTATGACCGATGGCTGGTGCTGCAGCTGCTGTCCGCGGGCCTTGAGGCATTTCGCGCCGAGATCGTGGACGCGCTGCAGCGGCTCACGGGCGCGGAGGGCATCCTCGCGCGCAATGACGCCTCGGTGCGCACGCGCGAAGGACTGTCGCGGCGCGTGGAGCCCCTGCTGGGCACGGTGCCGGAGACCGTCGAGGTCCGTGAGCACGGCGTGCGCTATCTCGGCGCCCCGCACACGGGACAGAAGACCGGTGCCTTCCTGGACCAGCGCGAGGCGCGGGTGCTGGTGGGGAGCCTGGCCCGCGGCCGCGCACTCGATGTGTTCAGCTACCACGGCTCGTTCGCCCTGCACCTCGCGCGGCGGGCCGAGAGCGTCCGCGCCGTGGATGTGTCGGCGGCGGCGCTCGCGCGCGTGCGCGAGAACGCCGCACGCAACGACCTCACGAACATCGAGGCGGTGGAGGCGGATGCCTTCGACTTCCTGCGCGCCGAGGAACGCGCCGGCGCGCGGTACGACTGCATCGTGCTGGACCCACCGGCCTTCGCCAAGAACCGCGCCTCGCTGGCCGGTGCCCTGCGCGGCTACCGCGACGTGAACCTGCGGGCCATGCGGCTGCTGGCGCCGGGTGGCCTGCTCTACACGGCGAGCTGCTCGTACCACCTGACCAAGCCCGACTTCCTGGCGATGCTGCGCGAGGCGGCGGCGCACAGCGGGCGGCGGATGATCCTGCGCACGCTCACCGGCCAGCCGCTGGACCATCCGGAGGTGCTGACGATCCCGGAGACCGGCTACCTCAAGGGCGCGTTGCTGGAGGCCGGGGACTGAACCGACGGCGCCGAGGCGGAGTCGGGCGCCGCGGGCTCAGCGTGCCTGGCAGCGCGGGCACCAGTAGGTGCTGCGTCCCGCCTGGACCGCACGGCGGATCGTCGCGGCGCATCGATCGCAGGGCTCGCCCTCGCGGTCGTACACGCGAAACGGAATCTGCCGTTCGCCGCGATGATACCGGCCGGCGTTCACGTGCCCGTCGGCGAGCGCGGCGCGCAGCCCCTCGAGGAGCCGCTCCGCGCGCGGGCGCGTGAGCGAGGAGGCCCGAGCGCGCGGCGAGACCTGCGCGTGCCAGCAGGCCTCCGACGCGTAGATGTTGCCGATGCCGGCGAGCACGGCCTGGTCCATCAGCGCCGGCTTGAGCGGACCGCGCTTGCGCCCGAAGCGCTGGCGCAGGTCGGCCGGCGTGAGCGAGGGGTCGTCCGCCTCGGGTCCAAGGTGCAGTCGCGGCGGCGCGGAGGCGGCGTGCCAGGTCACGCGGCAGAGCGCCCGGCTGTCCACGAGCGTGAGCCGGCGGCCATCATCCAGGTCGAGACTCACGCGGGCGTGCGGCGGCAGCGCCGTGGCGCGACGGCCCAGCGCCCAGTCGCCGTTCATGCGGAAGTGCACCAGCAGGCTGGCACCGGTGTCGAGCAGGATGAGCTGGGCCTTGCCGCGCCGTTCGACGCCGACGACGGCGCGCCCCTGCGCCTGGCGCGCGTGGCGCTCGGGCAACGCGCGCGCCTGCGAGGGATGGTGCGTGCGCAGGGCGACGATGCGGCGTCCGTGCAGGACGCGGCGTGCGCGCCGGGCGGCATACTCGACTTCCGGTAGCTCAGGCATTGGGAGAAGTTTGGCTCATGTCGCGCACCGCCGGCATCCAGCGCACCCTCGCGGCCATCCTGCTGCTCAACGCGGTGGTGGTCACCATTAAGTTCGTGGTGGCGCTGCGGACGCGAAACCTCGCCGTAGTCGGTGCGACGCTGGAGAGCGGCCTCGATTGTCATGGCGATGCTCGTGGTGGCGCTGGCCGCCCGCGGCCCCGACGAGGACCATCCCTACGGCCACGACAAGTTCGAGACGATGGGCGCCGTCGCCATCGTGGGCTTCCTGTCAATCTCCTGCTTCGAGCTGCTCCGGGGCGCCGTGGTGCGCCTGCTCGAGTCCGCGTCGCCGACGTCGCCGGGCAATACGGAGGTGGCGCTGCTTGCGGCGACGGGCATCGTGAACGTCGCGGTGGTGGCCTATGAGCGACGGCAGGCACGGCGACTGGGGAGCCAGTTGCTCATGGCGGACGCCGCGCCGGTCGTGCGCTCGCGGACCAACGCCACCGGCACGGTCTTCGCCGAGGTGACGATCATCGTGGACGGGGGGAGCTCGGTGGAAGCGGCGCATCGGATTGCCAACGCGGTGGAACTGTCCGTCAGCGGGGCGCTCGGCGGATCGGCCGACGTGATGGTGCACATCGAGCCGTCCTGATCGGTGGCTTGTCGTGGGAGCGGAAGCCCCTAGCTTGCAGGGAACGCCGACCCTCACCGCCCTCATCGCCGAATGGGCCATCGCGCCTCGCCCCGATCACTGCGCGCCGAGTACGACCAGTACGTGGAGCGCGAGATCGAGGACTACAAGAATTCCGTCTCCACCGCGTTCCTGCACAGCATCGCCACCGAGGCGGCGCGGGCGCTGGACGAGGGCGCGCAGCTCGGGATGCGCGAGGTGATGCTTGCAGCGGAAGTGGACAGGATCATCGCGAAGCGACTGCGGCTGCCAAGCTACGAGACCTGGCGGCGGCGACGACTCAAGAGCGCGAACGAGCTGCGCCGGCCCGAGCACTGGGGCCTGCGGCCGGACACGCCGCTGACCGAGGCGCTGATGCCGGGACGCACGGCCGCGTCGGTGCTGGTGGCCGGTCCGCGCGTGGAAGGCTCGGCCCTGTACCTCGCCGCGAACGGCTGCGAGGTGACCGCGGTGGAGTCCGAGGTCGCGGTGGTGAACCGCGTGCTGCGTGCGGCGCAGGAGTCCGGACTGGTGGAGAGGCTGCGCGGATTCGTCGCCGACCTCGTGAGCTACACGCCGGATGGGCCCTTGGCCGCAGTGGTCTGTACTCCGGCGGCGTTCTCGGGGCTATCCGAGCTGGAACGGCAACAGGTCATTGGCCTGCTGCAACAGGCGACTGCCGACGGTGGCGTGCACCTGATCGAGACCTTGGTCGCCGGCCAGGCTGTGCTCTCTGAAGAGGAGCTTCGCAGCCGCTACTCAGGCTGGGACATCAAGCTGGTGCCGGAGCCCGGCTCCACGAAGACGTTCGTCGCCAAGAAGCAGGTAGCGTAACGCACTGACACGGCCAGGAAGAATCGGGTGTGTCGCCCTGCGACACCAAGTTGCCTGGAATACAGGTCCCGAGGATATAAACCGTTGTCTATCAACGGTTTATACATGGCTGGAAACTGGCACTCTCCCTGCACAGTCTACTATAAGAAGGTCGGCCGAGCCGCGGCCGGCGTGTTGGTATCTCTGTCCCCAGGGGGACACCAATGGTGGAGCGCGCAATGCAGGCGGAGCCGATGGACCAGGAGCCGGTGGGCATCGTCATTTCCCGTGGCAGCCGTGATGAGGCGACGCCGCGGTTCTCGGCATATGTGTGGGGCCCGATTCCTGAGGAGCAGGAGGCGGCGACCTCGGCCCCGACGCGCGCGGCCTAGCCAGCCGGCGATCGCATGCGAGTGAGGGCGGCCCTTTCGGGGCCGCCCTGTTCTTTTTCCGGGGCGACGGAGTTCCCGGTCGCCGAGGGTCGACGACCTGATGCGGCGCGGACAGCGATGCCCGAAACGTCACGAGGGGACCGGCGTTTCCGCCGATCCCCTCGTGTGTGAAGCGTGACCGCTTACTTCTTCTTCGCGGCCTTCTTCTTGGTCGCCTTCTTCGCGGCCTTCTTCTTCTTGGCAGCCATTGTACTATCTCCTTGAACGGAGGGGTTCGTCCCTGCCGATTCCCCGGTGAATCGGTGGGTCCTACGGAGATGTCGCCACCTCCGCAGCTCGTGCGGTCCCGATGCTCCGGGACCTTACATCAAACAGCCTCGGACAGGCTGGTGAAGTTGAAATCTCGCACCTTCAGGGCCGGCATCACGACGCTGCCACCGGCTTCCGTCCCTGCGAGTCGCTCTGCCCTGCCAAGCATTTCCAGATTGTTCAGCATGAACAACGGCGACTCATTGAACCGCAAATTTCGAATTGAACGCGAAATTCTTCCCTGTTCGATAAGGAAAGTCCCGTCGCGTGTCAAGCCCGTATAAAGAATGGTGCGTGGATCGACTTCGCGCAAATACCACAGCCGGGTGACCAGGATGCCACGGTCGGTGCTTCGAATCATCTCGTCCATCGAGCTGGATCCACCGGCCATCTTCAATGACGTCGCGCCGCCGGTCGGCGTGCGGTTCTGCCTCTTCGCCCAGAAGCGCGACGTCTGCAGCTGTTTCAGTTCACCGTTCGCAATCCACTCCTGCCGCGCGAGTCGCATGCCTTCGCCGTCGAACGGCTGCGCCAGCAACTGCGGGTCGGCGGGATCGGAGAACAGTGTCACCCGGCTATCGACGATCTTCTCCCCGACTTTGTTACCACCGCCGGGCCGGGAGAACGGCGAACGTCCTTCGTCGGCGAGGCGCGCGTCGGCGTAGCCGACCACCAGCTGCACGAGGTCTCCCACCGCCTGCGGCTCGAGGATCACCGTGTAGCGCCCGGGCTCGACGGCCTGCGGCTGCCGCGACGCGCGGGCCTTCTCGATGGCGCGCGCCGAGACGGCGTTGAAGTCGATCTGCTGCCAGTCGGGATGGTCGGCGCCGGCCCAGCCGCTGCCCGTGCCGTCCGCGGTCCGGACGGTGAGCGTGTAGTTCACGCC
>JAYQOZ010000051.1:0-1365 GCA_038145035.1 Gemmatimonadaceae bacterium
GGGGCGCGGGCCGGCGGGGGCCGGCCGGCGGGGGCCGGGGGGCGAGGGGGGGCGGCCACCGGTGGCGGGACCGTTCGCGGGCCGGCCCGTGCCGCCCGGCCGATCGGTGGGGCGCATGCCGGGGCCCACGCCCTCCGGGCGCCCGCGACCCTGCTCGCCGCCCATCCGCTCGAGCTCGCGGTCCGTGGCGCGCGCGTTCAGGCGCTCCTGCACCCGCGCCAGTGCGGCGTCGGACGGCAGGCCCCGCTCCACCAGCCCGCCGATGACATACAGCGGGACGGCCAACGAGCGGCCGGAGGGTGCACCCTTTGCCAGGGCGCTCACGGTGGCGCCATCCACGCCCTGCCGCATGGCCTCGGCGCCGGCGTCGATCTCCTCGCCCTCGGCGCGACCCGCACGTGCGGACTCAATCGCGGCGCGTGCGTCCAGCATGCGCTCGGCATGGGCACCGACGGCGCGCTCGATGTCGGCCGGGGCCACGCCGCGGCTGGCGTACTTGAGGGCACGGTGCTCGAGCGCAGCCACCGCCGGGGGGGGCAGTTCGCGCGAGCGCGCCTCGGCGATGCGCGCCAGGACGCGCTCCGCCACGTCGGCCGGCAGCAGTTCCCGCAGCCGCTCCGAGGGATCATGGGCCGGCAGCTGCGCCGCCAACGGCCCCGCCATCATCAGGACGCCCGCCAGGGCCGTCGTCACCACTCGCATCGTCGTTCGCATCCTTTGCTCCTGCGCGAAAAGTCTCACCCCACCACCGGGGTACGTTGCAGTGACTGCCGGGTTCCCTGTCCGCGTCACAGCGTCACCCGGCCTACGCCCCGCTGCCCCCGTCACGGGAGCGACACCCGACCGACGCGGCCCCCAAACTCGTCCGTCGCCACGTCCGCACCCGGGGGGATCACCCAGGGGCCGCCATCCACCCGCAGCGTAAGCTCCACCAGCCGTGCCGCCGAGGCGAAGCGCCCGGACCACCAGCCGTCCTGCCCCTTCACGAGACGCTCCGGTCGCCATCCGGTCGGGTCGCCCGTCACCTCGACCAGCTGCGCGGAGGGAGCCCGCACGCGGAACTCGACCATGCCACTGGAGATTCGCGTCGCGACGAACTCCGTCACGCCCGTCGCCCGCGCTTCGCGGCGCACCCCTCGCCGCTCCTCTCCCTCGAGCGCCCTCAGCGCGCGCTCGCCGCCGAGCCGGATGCCGAGCGCGACGTACTCCCCGGCCGGGAATCCCTGGGTGACATCCACCGGATAGGTGCCGACGCCCATCGTGAGCGCCGCGCCCGGCGCCCCCCAGCCCCACCCCGCACCCCCGCCCCACCCCCCCCACACCCCACCCCCAAAGGGCAGCCACCCACCCCCCCACCCCCCCCGC
>JAYQOZ010000051.1:1375-7192 GCA_038145035.1 Gemmatimonadaceae bacterium
TTGGTGCTGAGGCCTTGCGGGAGGGCCGGGCGCGGCGCCACCCAGGCCATGAGCGATGCCCCGCCCCAGACCCGCGAGTCGCCACCGGGAATGGGCAGCGACGCACCGGCCCGCCCGCCGAGGGAGAGCGTGAGGTCGAGCGGTCCGACGCTCGTGCCGAGCACGGCCAGCAGGTCCGTGTACGAGAGGCTGTCATCGGTGACCGACGGCGTCACGATGCCGCTGAGCGCGACGGCCTCGCCGCGCCACTGCGCCCCGAGGTCGAGCTGGCGCACCGCACGCCAGGCATCCCCGTCGTACATGCGTCCGAGGTTGCCGCCCACCCAGAGGCCGCTGTGCGCCGCAATATGGTGCAGGCGAAGGCCGCCCAGCGTCTGCGCCGTGGAGAGTCCGTCCGGATACGAGGATCCACCGAACGTGGCGCTGAGCTCTCCGACCCATCCACCACCGACCATGGGAGTGAACAGCGAGCCCACGGCGTTCCCCTGGCGGGACCAGCCCGCCTGGTTCACCTGTGAGAGCGTGCCGCTGGCGACGAGCGCGGCGCGCGGCGCGCGCAGCGTGAGGGCGGGCGAGAGCGTGGTGGCCACGAAGGCGTCCTGCTCCGCGAAGCGGACGCTCACCGCACCGGCCGCGAGGGACACGGCCGTCTGCTGAGCGCTCGCGCCCCCCAGGGGGAACGTGAGCGCGACCACGACCCGGAGGAGCAAGTGACGCGTCACGTCCCGAAGGATACCTCACGGCCGACGCGGATGACGGAGCTCTCCTGCCCGAACTCGTCGCGGCTCGAGTGCGCCGTGGGATCGGCGACCCAGCGCTCACCGTCCACCACGAAGGCATACTCGTGGCGACCGGGCGCCAGCGGCACCTCGATGACCCAGAGGCCGGCAGCGCCGGCTGGCTCCAGTGGAGTCGCGCTCCGCGACCAGTCATTGAAGTCGCCGGCCAGCGCAACAGTCGTGGCATTCGCATCCGCAAACACGAAGCGCACGAGATGCACCGTGTTCGCGGATGCCGCGGCCACGGCGTCCGGCGACAGGCCGCGCTGCGCGAGACGATAGCCGCCGAGCACCATCAGCGCACCGAAGCCGGCGGCCATGGCCACGAGCCGCAGCGGCGTCATGGCCATCGGACGCCGCCACCAGGTCCGCGGCGCCTGCTCAACCGCATGCATCACCCGCGCCTCGAAGCCATCGCTCACCGGCACCCCGGCCTTGAGCGGCGCCGCCACGCGGGCCGCGAACTCCTCGGTATTCATCCGTTCACGCATCCTGCACCCCCTCCAGCCGCTCCCGCAGCCGCTCGATGGCGCGCTTCACCCGCATCTTCAACGCCGAGACTCCCGCGCCGGTTACCTCGGCCATCTCCTCGTACTCCAGGCCTTCCACGTGCTTGAGCAGAAAGGCTTCCCGCTGGTCCACGGGCAGTTCGGCCAGCGCCCGCTCGATCGCCGCCAACAGGGCCGGATCGCCCGACGCATCCTCGGCCTCCAGTTGCCCGACCACGAAATCGTCCCGCAGCAGCCTCAGTTCGCGCTGCCCACGCCGCGTGGCGAAGGTGCGCGACTCGTTCACGACGATCCGGTGCAGCCAGGCCCCGAACCTGTCGGGGTCCTCGCAGCGGTCCAGATGCCGCCAGGCCCGCAGGAACACGGACTGGAGCACATCCTCGGCCTCGTCCTGGTCCCCGAGCAGGCGGGCCACGAACCGGGCGTGGCGATCCCGGTACCGACGCACCAGCTGCGCGAAGGCCCGCGTGTCGCCGCGCCGACTCGCAGTGACCAGCACGGCGTCGGAGGCATCGTCCATCGGATTAGTTGACTACACGGATTCCTGGAGGCGTCACGATGGCGTCTTGGCTCGGATGGATCTCAGGGGTCTACCACGGTGACAGCAGTTCCCGTCACAGCAACGACGCCTGCCCGCCAAGCGCCGTCCGGCAGAACGCCACCCGGTGATGCGGCGTGAGGCCATGGGCGCGCAAGGCCTCGAGGTGCACCGGCGTGCCGTACCCCGCGTTCGAGTCCCAGCCATAGCGCGGATAGCGAACTGCCAGCCGGGCCATCAGCCCGTCGCGCAGGACCTTGGCCACGATGCTCGCACAGGCAATTGAGTAGCAGCGCGCGTCGCCCCCGACGATGGCCTCGTGCGGGATGCCCAGCGTGCGGATCGGTTTCCCGTCCACCAGCACGTGATCCGGCGCCACGGGCAGCCGATGCAGCGCGCGCTGCATCGCGCGCACCGTGGCCTGATAGATGTTCCAGCGGCCGATCTCGTTCACGCTCGCGGCGGCCACGGCGAGGCCGAGCGCCTGCGCACGGATCCGTGCGGCAAGGCGTTCGCGCGTCGCCGCGTTCAGCTGCTTGGAGTCCGTGACCCCGGCGATGGCGCGGCGGTCGGCGGGCATCACGATGGCACAAACGACGACGGGGCCCGCGAGGGGGCCCCGTCCGACCTCATCCACTCCAGCGATGTGCACCGCACCGGCGGCGCGCCGCGACTTCTCGATCGGGCTCCAGCCGCCGGCCACGGATCGCGACTTACGCCGTGATGGCCTCGCCCGTGGCGGGCACCTGCACGCGCACCTTCTTCTCGGCGATACGCGCGGCCTTGCCGGTCACGTTGCGGAGATAGAAGAGCTTGGCACGGCGGACGCGGCCGCGACGCACGACCTTGATCTCGGCCAGCATCGGGGAGTGCAGCGGGAAGATGCGCTCCACGCCCACGCCGTTCGAGATCTTGCGGACCGTAAAGGTCGCCGAGACACCGGTCCCCTTGCGGGCGATGCACACGCCCTCGAACGCCTGCAGACGCTCCTTCTCGCCTTCCTTCACACGGACGTTCACGCGGAGCGTGTCGCCGGCGCGGAAAGCGGGCACCTGCTTGAGATATTCCTTCGAGGTCTCGGTGAACGGATTCATATACGGCTCCGGGCGCTCTTGCAGCCCGTTGGGGTGACAGTGTTGAGCCTTGTAAGCTACTGCTGTTCAGAGGGTTGCGCAACGGGGCCGGTACGCCGTTCCCGGGTCATCCGTTCCCCTTCCTCCCGCCGCCAGCGCTCAATCTCGGCGTGGTTCCCGGAGAGCAGGACGTCGGGCACCTTGTGCCCCCGGAACTCGGCCGGCCGGGTGTAGCTGGGGGCCGAGAGTCCGCGGTCAAAAAAGGAGTCCGTGCGGGCGGATTCGATGTCGCTCATGGCCCCGGGCAGCAGCCGGACCACGGCATCCACGACGGCCAGGGCTGCCGGCTCCCCGCCGCTGAGGACGAAGTCGCCTAGGGAGAGCTCCTCCGTGGCCAGGTGGTCCGCCACCCGCTGGTCCACGTCCTTGTAGTGGCCGCAGAGCAGGGTCAGCTCGCTGCCGGTTGCGAAGCGCTCGGCATCCGCGTGCGCGAACACCTTGCCGCGAGGGGAGAGCAGCACGATGGGCGCCTTGGCCCCCACGGATTCCACGGCGTCGAAGAACGGCGCCGGCTTCATCACCATCCCGGGGCCGCCGCCGAACGGGGCGTCGTCCACGGTCTTGTGCTTGTCCGTCGCAAAGGACCGCAGATCCACCAGGTTGTAGCGAACGAGCCCCGCTTCAGCGGCGCGCTTGGGGATGCTCAGTCCCAGCGGCCCCGAGAAGAAGTCCGGGAAGATGGAGATGATGTTGATGGTCAGCATCAGGCCTCCAGCAGTCCGTCGGGCAGCTCGACGCGGATGATGCGCGCCTCGCGATCCACCTCGTGCACAAACTCGTCCACGAACGGCAGGCTGGCGGTACGGGTCGGCGTACGGAACTCGAGCAGCAGGCCCTGCGGCAGCTCGTAGAACTCGACGACCTCGCCGACCGGCGCCCCGGACGCGGCATCCACCAGACGCATCCCCACCAGCTCGTGCGCAAACACCTCGCCCTCGTCCGGTTCGGCGAGCTCCTCGACGGGCACCATCAGGTGGCGTCCGTTCCAGCGCTCGGCCTCGGTGCGGTCCTTGATGGCGTCGAGCGTCATCAGCCAGCCTTCCTTGAAGGGCCGCAGGCCGGTGACCTCGAGCGCGCGCGGCGCCTGCGTGCGCGGATCCAGCCACAGGGCGCCCTCGTGCGTGCCCTGAAACAGCCGACGGCCGGGCGCGAGGATCGCGTCCGGCTCGTCGGTCAATGCCTCCACCACCAGCTCCCCGCGCACGCCGTGCGGACGGCGGATCCGTCCCACGGACGCGCACTCGGGGGCGGCCACTTACTCCTCGGCCTTCACCGGCACGGCGTTGGCCTGCAGCTTCGAGGCCAGACGCGCCTCGTGGCGGGCCTTGAGCACGCCGGCCTTGCGGAGCAGCGAGCGGACGGTGTCCGAGGGCTGGGCGCCGTTGTCGAGCCAGTACATCGCGCGCTCGACGTTCAGCTGCAGGGCCTGCTCACCCGTCCGGGGCGCGTACTGCCCGAGGATCTCGATGAACTTGCCGTCGCGCGGCGACCGGCCGTCGGCGACGATGATGCGGTACTGGGGCGCCTTCTTGCGGCCCTGGCGACGGAGGCGAATACGAACTGCCATTGGAAGATCCTCATTCGAACGGGTGTCTTGTCCTGCACCTGGCTCTTCGCGATCACCGGCGTCTCCGGGTCGCACCAGGGTCCTGCACCTTCAGCGTTTGGCCTGCGCCATCCGCTTCATCATCTTCTGCATATCCCGGAACTGATCAAGCAATCGATTCACGTCGCTGACCGGCCGGCCGGCGCCCTTGGCCACGCGAGCGCGCCGCGACCCGTTGATCACACTTGGGTTCCTGCGCTCCTCGGCGGTCATCGAGAGGACGATGGCCTCAAGATGCTTCATCCGCTTCGGGTCCACCTGGCTGGCCTGCTTCATCATCTTGCTGTTCACGCCAGGCAGCATCTTCAGGATGTTCTGCATGCTGCCCAGCTTCTCCATCTGCTTCATCGCCGACAGGAAGTCCTGGAGATCCATGCCCTCCTTGCGGATCTTCTTCTCCATCCGCCTGGACTCGTCGGCGTCGAAGGTCGCCTGCGCCTTCTCCACCAGCGTGAGGACGTCACCCTGCTGCAGGATGCGTCCGGCCATACGGTCCGGGTGGAACTCCTCGAGCGCGTCGGGCTTCTCGCCGACACCGATGAACTTGATGGGCGTCCTGGTGACTCCGTAGATGGAGAGCGCCGCGCCACCGCGGGCGTCGCCGTCCATTTTCGTGAGCACCACGCCCGTCACGCCCAGCGCCTCGTTGAAGCCCTGCGCGATGCGCACGGCGTCCTGGCCGGTCATGCCGTCGGCCACGAGGAGGATCTCGTCCGGCTGCACCGCGTCCTTCAGGCGGCGCAGCTCCTGCATCATCTCGTCATCGATCTGCGATCGGCCGGCCGTGTCGACGATGACCACGCGGTCGCGATCGCGCTTGGCCTGCTCGATGCCGGCCTTGGCGATCTTCACCACGTCGGTCGTCGAGCGGTCGGCGTAGACCGGCACCGCGAGGTCGCGGCCGAGCGTCTCGAGCTGGTCGATGGCGGCCGGGCGATACACGTCGGCGGCGACGAGGCGCGTGGCCTTGCCCTCGGCCTTGAGCCTGCGCGCGAGCTTGGCCGACGTGGTTGTCTTGCCGGAGCCCTGCAGGCCGACCATCAGCACGATCGTGGGCGGCACGGAGGAGAGCTTGAGGCCCTCCCTGCGCTCGCCGAGCATCAGCGTGAGTTCGTCGTAGACGATCTTCACGAGCTGCTGGGCGGGCTGCACCGTCTTGAGCTGCGCGACGCCCGTGGCGCACCATGAAGCGTGCGCCCCGCACACAACCGGCACCAGGGACGCGACCGCGGGCGCGCGCCCGGCCCCCCCC
>JAYQOZ010000051.1:7202-10356 GCA_038145035.1 Gemmatimonadaceae bacterium
ACTGCAACGTCACGGCGGCCTCGCTCAGGACCGGGCGCACCTGGCGCCGGCCCTCCTTTATGGCGGCGTCGGTCAGGACGCCACGGCCGCGCAATCGCGCGAACGTGGCTTCCAGTTTCTCGGAGAGTTCGGTGAACATAGAGCCTTGAAGGATAACCACTTATGTGGCGTCCTCCAAGGGTCCTGGAGGCCCCTCTCAGGGGGCTCGGGAAGCCCCTACGGGAGCAGCTGCGGCGAGGCCGCCGAAACCTGCAGCGATTCCGTCCGCGCGACCCCCGACTCCCCACCCGCCACCGGCACGAAGGCCAGGACGAAGCGGTACTCCCCGGCCGCCGTCGGCGCGTCGACGACGACATCCGCTGTCGCCCCGGCGGGCAGCGTGAAGACCTCGGCCGTGCAGACCCGCAGGTCCGGGGGCTCCAGCGTCCAGGTGCCGCCAGTCCGGCGCTCCACCCGCCGGCCGCAGTGGTTGTAGTACAGCGCTACGCCGCCCGTGTTGATCTGTCGCACCCGCACCGAGGCACCGGACGGCACCACCGAGTCCAGGAGCACGAGCGTGACCCGAGCCGGTCGCCCGAGGACTATCACTCCAGGGTCCAGGGCCAGTTCGGAATCCCCACCGCAGGAGGTGGCGACCCCTATCAGGGCCAGGCATGAGAGCAGTCGGAACTTCGTCATCATCGGTCAGCCGGAAAGCATCACCTGCGGATCAATAGGGGGGACCGACAGTGTCCTCATCCCACAGCCAGGGCGCCGCGTGGGAGAGGCGTCGGGACGCGCCTGCCGTGCCTCCCATTACTCCGGCGGACCGGCGCGCCGTCACGGCGGCCGGTCGTCCGCGACCACCTAGTAGTTGAACTGCACCTGCAGGCGGAGGAACTGGCCCTTCTGCCGATTGCCGATGCTGGTGGCGTCCTCGAAGAGACGGTCGGAGTTCGTATACATCGCCGTCAACTCGAAGGCGCTGAACGGGCTCCACTCGACACCCACCTCGACCTCGTTCACGTCGTAGTGCCTGGCGTCGGTCTCGGCCTTCTTGCCGCCCGAGTATTCGTGGTAGCGCACGAAGGGGATGACCACCTGGCTCCCCTTGGTCCAGCGATACATCGCCTGCACGAATCCGCCGTGGACCCGACGGCTCTCGATCGCGTTGGCCCCCGGGATGTACTGCGGACCACGGCCGATGTTGTACTCAGCCACGATACCGAACGGCTGCGGATAGACGACCACGGTCGCGGCGGCCCGCTCGTCTCGGTACTCGGGTGCGGCCGCGACGCCGGCCGTCTTCGACAGCGGCACGAACTTGCCGCTGTAGCCCTGGATGGACGTCTCCACGAACTGCCCGTTGGGCAGTTCCCAGGGATAGGTGAGGCGCGCCACGGCGTGCGAGGAGTTATTCGCCTCCGGACGATTGGCCGACTGGCCGTTGAACAGGCCAAGCCCGACCATGCCGTAGTCGCCGGAGTGCTTGAGACCGCGCGAGGCAATCGTCCGGAAGCGACGTGCCACGACCGGCGGCGTCGCATAGTAGAGGACGCCGATATCACGCTCGTTGGGCAGGGCGCTGTTCAGCCCGTCATGACGGTCGAGCGGAATGCGGTTCTGCGAGGACTGCAGGTTCTCGAAGCCGAACGGGATTTTGCTCTGCCCGAAGCGCAGGCGATGCGTCCGCGTCGAGTCGAGATACAGGTCGAAGTACGCGTCCCGCAGCTGGAAATAGTGCAGCAGCCCGGCGGCATCGCTGCCGAAGTCGGGCTGCACATAGATGTAGACCCGCGGGTGCACGTTGCCGAAGAGGACGATGCGGCCGCGGCGCAGGAAGAAGCCGCCGTTGTCGCCGATGGACTTGTCGCACTGCGCGCAGCTGAGGTCGCCGTTGGTCTCCAGCAGGCGATTGTAACGCACCTGCACATAGCCGCGGATGCTGAGGCGCTCATACCAGGCAGACGGCGCGTCGGGGATGCGCTGGGGGGTCTGTCGGCGGGCGGAGTCGGCGGCGGCCGGCTGCTGCGCCGTGGCCGGGAGCGCGGCCAGGGCCAGCAGGGCCAGCCCGTGAGCGAGGCGAGAAATCATGCGCATGCGGTCGTGGGGTGCGAGTGGGATCGTGCCCGTCGCGCCATTTCGCCGCTCGACTGGACAAGAAAACGTATGTCACGATTGTAACGGCCGCGTATCAACGGAGTCACGACATCTCAATTTCGTCTCCCTGGGGTCACGGACCCATGACGAGACTCGGACCGCGTGCCCCGCGCTGGCGGATCCGCGGAGTGAGCGGGTGAGCGTCCTCCACCGGATGCGCGAGTGCGAGTCGGCGTCGTACATTTCCGCCGTGACCGAGCGCCCGTCCCGATCCCCTGCCGCGCCGCCGCTGCCGGCTGACCTACCCCTGTTGGGGCTCCGCTCCACCATCGTGTTCCCGCACGGCCGAATCGCCGTCCAGGTCTCCTCCGCGGAAAACCTCTCCCTGCTGCTGGCGCACCCGGACGAGGGCGAATACGTCATCTGCGTGCTCGACGCCGATGACGGCGAACGCAGCCTGGCCGCGCTCGAGGGGCGCATCGGCGTGCTCTCCCGGCTCAGCGGCCGGCGTGCCGTCGCCGGCGGCGTGGCCCAGGTCACCCTTCAGGGGATTGCCCGCGTCCGGCTCGGAGCCGTCATCCGCGACGAGGTTGCCGGCTACCCCACGGGCCGGGCCGAAGCCGTGCAGGAGGACCTGCCCGACCGGGACACGGCGCAGGCGCTGATGCAGCGCATCGCCATCGCCTCAGACACCCGCGCCGAGCTGGACTCCGCCTTCCCCGCTGAACTGCCCGCCCTGCTCCGTCGCGAGTCGGAATCGCCGTCGCGCTTCGCCGACCTTGCCGCCGCGCGCGGCGGCCTCCGGCCCGCGGCGAAGGACGCCGGGGTCCAGCGGCGCGATGTCGCGACGCGCCTCGAGTTCCTCGCCGACCGCTGGGAACGCGAGGTGGCCCGCGCCCGGGTGCATGAGGAGGTGCGGCAGGAGACCGAGCGGCGGGTGGATCGCCACCACCGGGAGTTCTTCCTCCGCCAGCAGCTGCAGGCCATCAAGTCCGAACTCGGCGAGGCCGACGCCGGTGAGGGCGAGACCGCGGAACTGCTGCGCCGTGTCGAGGAGGGCGGACTGCCGGCGCAG
>JAYQOZ010000052.1:0-4597 GCA_038145035.1 Gemmatimonadaceae bacterium
GGGCGCCCCGGCGGCGGCCCCCCCCCCCCGGGCCCCCAACCCCCCCCCCCCCGCCCCGCGCGGGGAAAACGGGCCCCCCCCGGCCCGGGGCGGGGCCCGGGGCGGGGGGGCCCGGGGGGCGGGGGACCTGGCGCCGCCTCCGGGTGGCTCTGGCGGGGCCGGTTCGGGCGGGCCGGCGGGGGCCTGGCTCGGCACCGGGCCGGCGGCGGGCTCCGCGGCCGTGGCCCCGAGGAGCGCGTCGTAGTCGGCCCGGAGCACCGCGTCGGTCAGCGTCTTGTAGGCCTGGGTCAGCTCGGCCGCGCGGACGGCGGCGATGTCCTGGAACTCCTGCCCAAGGTGCTGGACCTTGTCCGGGTGGTACCGGGCGATCTCGCGCCGGAAGGCGTGCTTGATCTCGTCGGTGGCGGCCCCGGGCGCGACGCCGAGCAGGTCGTAGTGGGTCCTCGCCATCCGGCGATTGTCCTACTTCTTGAACTCGGCGACGTTACCGGGCGGCAACTCCTTGCCCCGGCGCTCCCGCAGCTTCCGCCCGGAGCGCTTGGGCAGCTCGGTGCTGCGGGAGCAGTACGGACAGAACTTCCAGCCGGGCTGGAGGGGCCGCTCGCAGTGCGGGCAGCCGCCACCCACCCGGTGGCCGCAGCTCGGGCACGCCAGGAAGTCTGCCGAGACGCTCGCGCCACATCCGCCGCAGGTGGCACGGGCCGCACGGACCTCCGTGACGACACGGAGCAGTTCGTCGGGCGTGGTCACGCCGGCCCTGACCTTCTGGAGGCCATCCTCGCCGAGCGAAATCATCCCGCCCGACAACGCCGCCTCCCGGAGCTGCGCCTCGGACCCGCGCTGGGCGATCAGGCGCCGTAGGCGGTCGTTGACCGGCATCACCTCGTAGATGCCGACGCGGCCGCGGTAGCCGGTGTGGTGGCAGTGGTCGCACCCGACGGCACGGTAGAACGTGAGCGTCGCCGCCTCGGCGTCCGTGATGCTCATCGCGCGCAGGGTGTCGGCATCGGGCGTGTAGGGGCGCCGGCAGTGCGTGCAGAGCCGCCGCATCAGCCGCTGGGCCACGACGCCGATGAGCGCCGACGCGGAGACGTACGGCTCGATGCCGATGTCCGTCAGCCGCGTGATGCAGGACGGGGCGTCGTCGGTGTGGAGCGTGGAGAGTACCAGGTGGCCCGTCTGTGCGGCCTGCATCGCGATCCGGGCGGTTTCCTGATCCCGGATCTCGCCCACCAGCACGACGTCAGGGTCCTGCCGCAGGATGGAACGCAGGGCCCCCGCAAACGTCAGCTTGATCTTGTCGTTGATCTGCGTCTGGTTGACGCCGGGGATCTGGTACTCGACCGGATCCTCGATCGTGACGATGTTGGTCCGCTCGGAGCGCACGGCGGTCAGCGCCGAGGACAGGGTGGTCGTCTTGCCCGATCCGGTCGGGCCCACGACGAGGATCATCCCGTGCTGGTGGCGCAGGAAGAAGCGGAGGTGCTCCATGGCGGCGGCGCTGAAGCCGAGCTCCTCGAGCGGTGGCACGCCCTTCCGGTGGTCCAGTACGCGGAGCACCAGCTTCTCGCCGAAGATGGTGCGCAGGGACGACACGCGGAAGTCCACCTCGGGACCGTCGTCGCTCGGGGCCCGCAGGCGGCCGTCCTGCGGCAGCCGCTTCTCGGCGATGTCCATGCCCGCCATGATCTTGAGACGGGCCACCAGGCCCTCATGCACCCACTTGGGAAGGTCCATCGTCTCCTTCAGGAGACCGTCCAGCCGCTGGCGGACCAGCACGCCCTTCTCACTGGGCTCGATGTGGATGTCGCTCGCGTGGCTCTTGAGGGCGCTCTGGATGATGAGGTCGACCAGCTCGATGATCGGCCCGGTATCGGACGAGCCCCCCTGGGGCTGCTCCAGTGCCTCGAAGATCGCGTCCTCGCCCCGCCGCGAGCCAATGGGGGCGTCCACGTACGGCGCGAGGCTGCCCGGGTCCCCCGTCTCAGACGCGGCGCGGGGCCGCCCGCGCGAGGTCAGCACCCCCGCACCGGGAGAGGTGGTCCGTGTCAGCGCCCGGTCCGGGTAGCTGCCATGGATCGCGTCGATGATCTCGCCGCGTGTCGACACGACCTGCTTGATCCGGTGTCCGGTCTGGAACTCCAGGTCCTGGACGACCGAGAACTGGAGGGGGTCTGACATGGCCACGGTGAGCTGGTTCTTCTCGAGCCCGACGGCCACGCAGTTGCGCTTGAGGGCCACGTCCTTCGGAATCAGGACGACGGCGCCCACGTCCGGCGGGTTCTCGGCCAGGTTCACGTAGGTGAAGCCCAGCTGATAGGCGAGAGTCTTGGCGATCTGGCGCTCCGTGGCCAGGTTCAGCCGTACCAGAACCGCGCCGAGACGCTGGCCCGAGCGACGGTGCTCCTCGAGTGCCGCCTGCAGGTCGGACTCCGTAATGAGCCCGGCCTGGACGAGACACTCTCCCAGCTTCTTCCTCACCGGCGTCCCTGCCTAAGGTCCATGCCGCCCGTGTTTTCGGCACGAGCCCGCCCGGCCGGTAGGGGCAGCCCGGCAGGGGGGCCGGCCGGCCTACCGGCGCGCGGACCTGGGCCCGATAACAGAGCCGTGGTGGACCACGCCGGAACCCGGACCCGCATCGTGGAGATTGTGGATCTCCGCCGAAGCGCCCTGACGTCGGATGCCGCCGCCGTGTCCCCGTTTGCCGCCGGGGACGAGGCGGCCGGAGAGGTCCGCGAGCGGCTGGTTGACCTCACCCTCGCGGTCCTGCGGAAGGCCCTCCGGGACGGGGCGGTGGACCGGCGGACGCCTGAAGTCACCGAACTGGCAGCCTGCACCGCCCAGCAGGGCCTGGTCGCGAACCGGGTGGCGGCGCTCGTGCACCTGGTGGAGCGGACGATGCTGGATGAGCTGGCACTGGACGACACGGTCGGCGCCACCTCGGAGGCCTGGCCGGTCGTCGTCCGGCTCGTCCACACCGCAGCCTACGAGGCCCTGGCGGTCACGGCCGAGCACGCCATGGAGGTCGGCTCAAGCGTCGTCGAGGACGCCCTGACGACGCTCCTCAGCCGCGCCGTCCTGGAGGTCGCGATCGAGAAGGAGCTCCGGCGGGCCGAGCGGTACGGCCATCCGCTCGCCTTCCTCCTCCTCGACGTAGACCGGCTCTCAGACCTCAACCTCGCCCACGGGTACGGCTTCGGCGACCGGGTCCTCGAACGCATCGGCATCGTGATGCGCACCTACTTCCGCGAGCACGACTGGGTGGCGCGCCACGGTGAGGACAGCGTGGCCGTGCTGCTGCCCGAGACGCCCACGGCCCACGCCGGCCCTCTCGCCGAACAAGTGCGGCAGATGGTGGAAGAGCGGCTGTCCCTGCAGGACCACCGCACCGGCGAACCGGCGCCGGTGACGGTGAGCGTGGCCGTCCTGATGGCCGACCGCGTCAGCGGCCCGGTCACGGGCCGTCAGGTGCTCACGCAGGCGGAGCAGGCGCTCGTGCGGGCCAAGGTCGGTGGGCGCAATCGCGGGGAGCTGATCGAGATGTCCCCCGCGCCGGAGGCGGAGCCGGTCGAACGCCGCCGGCTCGGCCGGATGGACGAGTGAGCAACGGGGCATCGGCGCCGGGCCGGGAGTCGCTGCACAGCGAGCCGGAGAACCTGGTCGGTGCCGCGCAACACTACATCCGCGACCTCGTATACGGCGCCATCGACGGCATCGTGACGACGTTTGCCGTGGTGGCCGGCGTCACCGGGGGCACGCTCAGCGCGGCCACCGTCCTGGTACTCGGCATCGCCAACCTCGTGGCGGACGGCCTCTCCATGGGCGTCGGGAACTACCTGGCCATCCGGTCCGACGAACGCGTCCGGGAGGCACGGGCGCTGCCCGAACAGGAAGCCTTCCCCGTCCGGCACGGCCTCGCCACCTTCGTGGCCTTCGTTGTCGCCGGGTCCGTCCCGCTCCTGCCGTACGTCCTCCTGCCCGACGCCGCCGGCGATCGCTTTGCCGTGGCCACGGGCGTGAGCCTGGTCGTACTCTTTGGGGTTGGCGCAGCCCGCTCTCGGGTCGGCACCGGGTCCTGGTGGGCGAACGGCCTCGAGATGCTTGGCCTGGGCGTGATCGTGGGCGCCGTGGCCTACTACGCCGGTGCGTTCGTCGCGGGGCTGCTGCAGGACGGCGGCGTCTGACCCGCCACCCGGGCTGAGACGGACGCCGCCTACTCGGTCCCCTGGTACTGATCGCGCAGCCGTGCCACCACGGCCGGGTCGGCCAGTGTAGTCGTGTCTCCCAGCGCCTTCCCCTCAGCGATGTCCCGGAGCAGCCGGCGCATGATCTTGCCCGACCGCGTCTTCGGCAGGTCCGCCGCGAAGATGACGTCATCGGGCCTGGCGATTGCCCCGATCTTGCGCGCCACATGCTCCTTGAGGTCGCCGATGAGGACGTCGCTCGTCGCCGCGCCGTCCTTGACCGTCACGAACGCGCAGAGCGCCTGACCCTTGAGCTCGTGGGGCCGGCCCACGACCGCGGCCTCGGCCACCTGCGGGTGGTCCACCAGCGCGCTCTCCACCTCCATCGTGCCGATGCGGTGCCCGGCGACGTT
>JAYQOZ010000052.1:4607-5650 GCA_038145035.1 Gemmatimonadaceae bacterium
TCATCCACGCGGCCCAGCACCCAGAAGAACCCGTCCTCGTCCCGCTTGGCGCCGTCGCCGGTGAAGTAGACCCCTGGCCACTTGCTCCAGTACGCCTGCACGAACCGGTCGGGATTGCCGTAGATGCCGCGGAGCATGCCCGGCCACGGCCGCGTGATCGCCAGCAGGCCGCCACCCACGGGGATGTCGCTGCCATCCTCGCGCCTGATCTCGATGCTGACGCCGGGAAACGGACGCGTCGCCGAGCCCGGCTTGGTGTGGGTGACGCCCGGGAGTGGCGTGATCATCATGCCGCCGGTTTCCGTCTGCCACCAGGTGTCGACGATCGGGCAGCGCTCGCCGCCGATGAACCGGTGATACCAGACCCAGGCCTCCGGGTTGATCGGCTCCCCGACCGATCCGAGGAGCCGCAGGCTCGACAGGTCGTGCCTCCCCGGCCACTCGGTACCCCACCGCATGAAGGCCCGAATGGCCGTCGGCGCGGTGTAGAAGATCGTCACGCCGTACCGCTCCACCAACTCCCACATGCGGTCCCGGGCAGGCCAGTCCGGCGCGCCCTCGTACATCACCACGGTGGCGCCGTTGGCGAGCGGGCCGTACACCAGGTAGCTGTGGCCGGTGACCCAGCCGATGTCGGCGGTGCACCAGTAGACGTCCTCGTCCTTCAGGTCGAACACCCGCTTCGCCGTCGCCGTGACGTGCGTCAGGTAGCCGCCCGTCGTGTGCACGATGCCCTTTGGCTTTCCTGTCGTGCCGGAGGTGTAGAGGATGAAGAGCATGTCCTCCGCGTCCATGCGTTCGGGCTCGCACGTCAGCACCGCGTCCATCATGAGGCGGTGGTACCAGTGGTCGCGGCCCTCCTGCACGTGGACCGGGACGGGCGACCCGTGGAGGCGCTGCACGATGACGACGTGACGGATTGACGGCGTCTCCCGAAGCGCCTCGTCGGCCATCTGCTTCAGCGGCACGACCGACCCGCGCCGCCAGCCGCCATCGGCCGTGACGAGGAGCGTGGCCTGGGCATCGTTGATGCGGTCGCGGAG
>JAYQOZ010000052.1:5660-10295 GCA_038145035.1 Gemmatimonadaceae bacterium
GCCGAACACCACGGAATGCACGGCGCCGATCCGGGCACAGGCGAGCATGGCAATGGCCAGCTCTGGGATGAGCGGCAGGTAGAGCGCCACCCGGTCGCCGCGCTTCACGCCGAGGGTCCTGAGCACATTGGCGAACTGCGAGACCTGGCGGTAGAGGTCGAAGTAGGTGAGCGTCCGCCGGTCGCCGGGCTCGCCCTCCCACACGAGCGCCGCCTTGTTCCGGCGTGGCCCGCGCACGTGGCGGTCCACGCAGTTCACGCTGGCGTTCAGCGTGCCGCCCTCGAACCACCGGGCATGCGGAGGCTGCCAGTCCAGCACCCGGGTCCACGGGGTGAACCACTCCAGTTCGGCGGCACACCGTGCCCAGAACGCTTCCGGATCCGCGGCCGCCTCGTCGTACACGTCACCATCCCGGACATGCGCCGCGGCGGCGAACCCGGCCGGCGGGGCGAAGCGGCGGGCCTCCTTCAGCAGGTCGGCGATCTCGGGAAGCGGGGCATGGTCGGCCATGGCGGCCGAAGCTTACCAGTACAATTTCGCGATGAGCCTGACCCTCACCCCCCGCCAGCGCGCCGCCCTCAAGGCGCAGGCACACGCCCTTGATCCGGTGGTCCATGTGGGTCAGGCCGGCCTGTCCACGCGCGTAGTGCAGGAACTGGACCGCGCGCTGACCGCGCACGGGCTCATCAAGGTCCGGATCGGCGACGCGGACCGCCACGGTCGCGCCGCGCTCGCCGCGGAGGCCGCCGAGCGGGTGGACGCGGCGGTGGTGCAGGCGGTGGGCCGGATCGTCACGCTCTGGCGGCCGCGTCCGGACGAGGAGGGCACTCCCGCCACGAAGCGTCCCTGAAACGGCAAACGGCCCGCCGGCGTGTGACCGGGGGCCGTCTGGTGTCTTCTCGCGATCGAGTCGCTAGTCGTAGTACTCGCGGCCGAGGTGGGTGATGAGCTCCTCGCCCATCATGTACCGGAGCGTGTTCTTCAGCTTCATGAGCTGGATGAACAGGTCGTGCTCCGGGTAGACCTCCTTGGCGTGCATCGGGGCCTTGAAGTAGAACGACAGCCACTCCTGGATGCCGCTCATCCCGGCGCGCTTGGCCAGGTCGAGGAAGAGCGCCGAGTCGAGCACGATGGGCGCCGCCAGGATCGAGTCCCGGCACAGGAAGTTGATCTTCAGCTGCATCGGGTAGCCGAGCCAGCCGACCAGGTCGATGTTGTCCCAGCCTTCCTTGTTGTCGCCGCGCGGCGGGTAGTAGTTGATGCGCACGACGTGCGAGAGGTCCTTGTACAGCTCCGGGTACAGCTGCGGCTGGAAGATGTAGTCCAGCGCGGACTTCTTGCTCTCCTCCTTCGTCTTGAAGGATTCGGGGTCGTCCAGCACCTCGCCGTCGCGGTTGCCCAGGATGTTCGTGGAGTACCAGCCGCGCACGCCGAGCAGGCGCGCCTTGAGGCCAGGCGCGATGATCGTCTTGATCAGCGTCTGGCCGGTCTTCATGTCGTTGCCCGCCAGCGGTGAGCCGTTCAGCGCCGCCAGTTCCTGGAGTGCCGGGACGTCAGCCGTCAGGTTCGGCGCGGCGTTGGCGAAGGGGATGCCTTCCTTCAGCGCGGCGTAGGCGTACACCATGCTGGAGGGGATCGCATCGTCACTGGCCTCGAGGCCCTTCTCGAAGGCGGCCAGCGACTGGTGCACCGGGCCCTCCTTCATGAAGACCTCGGTGCTGCCGACCCAGAGCATCACCAGGCGGTCCAGGTTGTTCTTCACCTTGAAGGCGCGGATGTCGGCGATGAGCTGCTCGGCCAGGTCCTTCTTGTTCTTCCCCTTCTTGACGTTGGGGCCCTGGAGCCGCTTGACGTAGCGCTGATCGAACACCGCCGGCATCGGGCGGATGGCCTCCAGCTCCGGCCGGATCTGGTCCAGCAGGGAGGACTCCAGCACGCCGGCCGTCTTCGCGGCCGCGTAGCAGTCCTCCTCAAAGATGTCCCACCCGGCAAACACGAGGTCGTCGAGCTGGGCCAGCGGCACGAACTCGTTGATCTTCGGGGACCGGCCGTCGGTGCGCTTGCCGAGGCGGATCGTGCCCATCTGGGTGAGTGAGCCGATGGGGGCCGCCAGGCCCTTCCGGATGGCCAGGACGCCGGCGATGGTGGTGGTGCTGACGGCACCCAGACCGACCAGGAGCACGCCAAGACGCCCGCGTGCAGGGGCTATGGTGAGTGGTGGAGTCACAAGCGAAACACTATATCATTGCGGGAATTTCCCATGTTTTTCCGCAAGTCCTCCATCGAACCCCTGCCAATCACGATGACGGTCGTCAGGATGGGCGACCGGCTGCTCCAGATTGGCCTGGACGACCCGGCGACCGTGACGGCGCTGGCCGGCAAGGTGGGCCTGAGCGGCACGGCGGCGCACATCGTCAACGACGAGGGCCAGGCCGGGAAGATCCGGGCGGCAGCGGAGAAGGCGGGCGTGCTGGTGGACGTGCGCGTCGTCTCGACCTACCGCGCGATTCCGTTCGAGGACGATAGCTTCGACCTGGTGGTGATGCACTCGGTCAAGGGGCTGATCGCGGGCATGGCGCCCTACACCCGCATCCGCTCCGTCGAGGAGTGCCTGCGGGTCCTGCGCCCCGGCGGCCGGATGATGGTGATCGAACCCGAGCCCCGCGGCGGGCTCGGCAGCCTCATCCGCCCGTACCCGGTGGACGGCCACTACGCAGCGACCGGCGAAACGGTGGGCGCCCTGAAGACAGGCGGCTTCCGCCCCGTGCGCATCCTCGCCGACCGTGACGGCCTGCGCTTCGTCGAGGGCGGCAAGCCGACGCCGCAGCCCCAGGCCTGACCCCCGTGTCCCTCTCCCTCATCGCCGTCGGGCTGAGCCTGGTGGGCGGCCTCGGCGGGCTGGCCGTCGCCGCCAGCCTCCTGCTTGTGCCCGACCAGACCCGGGGGCGCCTGGTGCCGGCGCTGGTGAGCTACGCGGTGGGCGTGATGCTGGGCGTGACGCTGCTGGCCATCCTGCCGCAGGCGGTGGACGCCCTGCCGCCGGTGCGGGTGTTTGCGACGCTGCTGGGCGGTATCCTCTTCTTCTTCGTCCTCGAGAAGCTGGTCGTCTGGCGCCACTGCCATACGCACGACTGCGAGGTGCACGAGCACGCCGCCTCGATGGTGCTCATCGGGGACACGTTCCACAACTTCGTGGACGGTGCGCTCATCGGCGCGGCGGTCCTGACCTCGGTCCCCCTCGGGGTGACCACCGCCATTGCCGTCGCGGCGCACGAGATCCCGCAGGAGGTCGGCGACTTCGCGATCCTGCTCCACGCCGGCTACCGGCGCGGGCGGGCGCTCCTGCTCAACGGTCTCTCGGGACTGGCCAGCGCGGCCGGGGCGCTGCTGGCCGTCCTCGCCCTGCCGCTCGTGCCGGTGCTGGTGCCCTACGCCCAGGCCCTGGCCGCGGCCCGCGTGCGGTACGTGTAGCTTCCTGTACGTGTCCATGGCGGACCTGATCCCGGGCCTGCACCGCAACGGGCCGGACACCACCGCCCGCCAGGTGGTGCTGGTGGGCCTGGGCATCCTGACGATCGTCCTGCTCGGCCACGCCTGAACGCGGGGCGACGCCGCGGGCGTCGCCACCCGCGGCTCCGCGGTGACGGTCGTCATCGGCCGAGGACAGGTTGGTGGTGAGATCCGCGAGATCTGGCGGCCGCGGGGCGGGCATCAGGGTTGAAACCTGGGGCGCGAAGGAGGTGCGCCATGAAGCAGCTGCTGCTCTCGGCCACGCTGGTTGCCGGCCTTGCGACCCCGGCCCTCGCCGCCGACCGCACGAACTACGACATCCACGCGGACGTCACCCGCCAGGTGACGCGCTATGTGTACTTCACGATCTTCGACAACGTGCGGGCTCAGGTGGACGACGGCGTGGTCACGCTGACGGGCAAGGTCACCCTGCCGTTCAAGGCGAAGGACCTGGAGGACCGGGTCGCGCGCGTCGCGGGCGTCACGGCGGTCCGCAACCAGCTTGAGACACTGCCGGTCTCACAGATGGACAACCGGCTCCGGCTGGGCATCGCCCGGGCGCTCTACGCCAACGCGGCGCTCCAGATGTACGGCTGGGGCGCGAACCCCTCGATCCACATCGTCGTGGACCGCGGCCGCGTGACGCTCGACGGTGTGGTGAACAGCGACGCGGACCGCGTTATCGCGGGCATGGTCGCACGCCAGTTCCAGACATTCGGCGTGACCAACGACCTCCGGACCACGGAGGAGATGCGCCGCGACCTCGAACACCTCTGAGGCCCTCTTTCCCCCGCGCGGGAGGCGGGTCCTGGCCGCGAACAGCCCCACCGGGTGCTCGGCCAAGTCCACTTACAACGAGAGTGGCCTTGCGCGCCCGGCGGGGCGGCCCCGTTCGCAGCCACCCGCGTGAGGCGCCATCGAGGGCGGGGTTGGGGGATCTGGTTCCAGCGCTACTGAAGTGAACGAGCCCGGGTGCCTCACCACGCGCGCCCGGGGAGCGCAGGAAGCAGATCCCCCAACCCCCGACCGAAGCGCCGCGGCCGATTCGAGGGCTAGGCCTGACGCGCGGAGCGGCCGCGGCGGGCGACGAACCAGATCACGGCGGCGAACGCGGCGGCGGCGGCC
>JAYQOZ010000053.1:0-5030 GCA_038145035.1 Gemmatimonadaceae bacterium
CGCCAAGGCACCGTCCTGCGGAATGGGATACCAGGTCCAGCGCAGGGCGCCGCTGCGCGCATCGAAGGCGCGCACCTCGCCGCTGGCCGGGTTCGCGCGTGAGTTGTCCGCAATCGAGCTGCCGACGACGACGAGATCGCCGGTCACCAG
Source organism: Gemmatimonadaceae bacterium (assembly GCA_038145035.1). GTDB lineage: Bacteria > Gemmatimonadota > Gemmatimonadetes > Gemmatimonadales > Gemmatimonadaceae > Pseudogemmatithrix. The sequence continues at coordinate 151 of JAYQOZ010000053.1, forward strand.
TGGCGGCGAGGTCTGCTGGTACGCGGAGAACTCGAACGGTGCGATGCGCAGCCCGCGCCGTAGGTTGACCGTGCCGCCACGACCAAAGGATTGGCAGGGAACGCCGTTGATGGCATCGAGGGCGATCAGACGGGCGTCGATGGTGGCCACGAGGATGCGTCGACGACAGGCGGCCGTGGGGGCGGCGGCGGTATCGAGCCAGGTGGACACGCCACGGCTCGTGAAATCCCCGTAGCCGGCGTTCACGTCCACCTGCGCATCGAAGCGCCATCGCACCGCCCCCGTCCCCGGATCGAGCGCAAACACGCGGCCCAGCGGTGTACTCACGTAGAGGGCACCGTCCACGAGGATCGGCGTGACCTCCAGCGACGGCGGCGCCCCCCGTGCGACCTTCTGCTCCAATTCGCCGGTATGGAAAGTCCAGGCGACGGCGAGCCCGGCGACGTTGGCGGTGTCGATCTGCGCGAGGGGCGAGTAGCGCGAACCGCCCGGATCGCGGCCGTAGGCCGGCCAATGCGCGGCCTCCTGGGCCGCCGCGCCGACCGTCGTCAGCAGCAGGGCGCTGAGGACGAGCGGGACCGCGCGCACGGGGCGCGGGCGCGCCCTTCTGGCTCCCAGGGGACGGAACATGGGGCGAATGTGGGCTCCCCTCCCCCTGAATGCAACGCGCCCCCGGCCTTTTTTCGTGGCCGGGGGCGCGTGCAGACGGTGACCGACGGAACGCCTACGGTGCGGGCGCCATGCCGGTCAGCACCGGCGACATCACCCACTTGCCGGAACCGCCCGCCAACTTGCCGAAGCTCTGCGCGACATCGAAGTCCACGATGAGCGTAACCGACTCGTCCTCGCCGATGACCAGGACGTCGCCCGGCAGCTTCACCTTCAGCCCCGACTGCGCGACGCTGGGCATCTGGAGCTCACCGGCGACCAGCGCGCCATCCGGCAGGCCGGCGTAGTCGGGCGATGAGGCATAGATGGAGGTCGTGCCCGCATCCCCATCGACCTCGAGGTAAGCGCCGGAAATCACGAAGCGCAGTTGCCGGTAGTCACCGACGGGAACCGCCAGGGTGTCGACCAGCGACTGCGTGTCGTCCACCAGCGTCAGCAGGTCGGTGGTGACGGGCTCGTTGCGCAGGATGATGCGGCCCGACGCCGAGCTGTCGCCCGGCTGGAGAAAGATCTGCTCGATGGTGACGACGGCCGCGACCACGTCGCCAGGGGCGTCGGTAAGGAGCAGCGAGAGCTTGCCGGTCTGCAGCCCGGTCGAGGACTCGCAGGACGCGGCGGTCAGGGCAAGGGCCGCAACGGCAAGGCCGCTACCGACGCGGCGAAGGATACGGTGCATAAAGTCTCCGGACTGAAGAGGAGCCCCGCGGCAGCTAGGGCGTCATCCGGGAGACTGCAGGCGCGCGTCCACGCGTCACAGTCCGCCTGGGTGCAGCCCTACCGGGGGACGGTCCGCCCCACAATCACCGTGATGTTGTCCGAGCCGCCGTCGTCCAGCGCTTCCTGCACCAGCTGCTCGCAGGCCTGCCTGGCACTGGTCATGCCGCGCAGGATCTCGGCGATGCGCTCGTCGCTCACATGCTTGGTCAGGCCGTCGCTGCAGAGCAGGTGGATGTTCCGCCAATCCGCGGGCAACGGTGTCACGACCGGCAGGGTCTCGTCGGCGCCAAGCGCAGAGGACAGCACGTGCGCCAGACGCGAGGACTTGGCGGCCTCCCGCGTCAGCGCGCCCGCCTCCACCAGGGACTCGGCAAAGGTCTGGTCCCGCGTGACCTGCGTGAGCCCGCCGTCACGCATCTGGTAGTCGCGCGAGTCACCCACCTGCATCAGGTAGTCGCGCGGCCACACGCCGAGGAAGAGCGTCAGTGTGGTCGCCATGGTCCCCGTGGCACCCGTCGCCGCCCGGCGCGCGAGGATGGCCTCGTGCGAACGCAGCGCCGCCCGCTGCAGTGCCTCCGCCGTGTCCGTGGCATTCTCCTCGTCGCGCCCGAGGACGCAGGCCATGGAGTCGTTCACGTACTGCAGCGAGGACTGTAGCGCCGTGGCGCTGGCCTCGCCGCCGCTGGCGTCGCCGCAGCCAGCAGCCAGCGGCACCAGGAAGGCAGGGACATAATGTTGCGGAACGCAGCGGGCGCACGGCAGCCTCTGGAGAAAGGACGTCCTGAGGGACGCGCGGCGAGTCCGGGCGTGGAGCCTGGGCTCGCCCGAGTTACCCGCGGCTGCTGTCCGGTGTGACGCGATACTCGCTCTGAACCAGGCCGTTGCCGTACGCCTGCGTGCGCACGTGTGCCAGCGGGATGTCGTGCCCGGCCGGACCGAAGAGCGGCAGGCCCTCGCCGATGAGCACCGGGATTCGCGTGATGATCAATCGGGTGATGCAGCCCGCCGTGAGGAAGCGTTGGATGGTCGCCCCGCCGTCGACGTACAGCTCGTTCCAGCCCCGCGTGGCGCACTGCGCCTCGATCTCGCGCGGCTCGCCGCGCATGGCGTGCACCATGCCGGTGAGACGCGCCGGGAACTCCAGCTGGCGCGAGCTGAGCACGACCACCGGCGACTCGCCGTATGGCCACTCGCCGAACGAGAGCACCTTCTCGAAGCTGGCGCGGCCCATCACGATGGCATCGATGCCGGCCATGAAGGCGTGATAGCCGTAGTCCTCGCCCGACTCGATGGCGGGCAGCCAGTCGATGTCCCCGTCCGGACGGGCGATGAATCCGTCGAGGCTGGTGGCGATGAAGACGTGACCGCTCATAGGGCGTGGCTCCGTCGGTGCAGGAGGGTGCGGACCAATCGGGTGAGCGCGGGACCGCGGCGCAGTTCACACTCCCAGATCACGTGGACCTGCCAGCCGGCGGCACGCAGGAAATGTCGCACCCGCCGGTCCCGGGCGACATTGGCCTCGATCTTCTTCCGCCAGAAGGCGGCCCGGGTGCGCGGCCAGGTATCGCCCTGGCAGCGATGGTGGTGCCAGAAGCAGCCGTGCACGAAGACCACCGAGCGCAGGCGCGTGAGCACGAGGTCGGGGCTGCCGGGAAGGTCGCGGCGGTGCAGCCGGTAGCGGAGGCCCGCCGCGTGGATGGCGCGGCGCACGGTCAGTTCCGGGGCGGTGTCCTTCCCCCGAATGGCGGCCATGATGCGGCTGCGGGTGGCGGAGACACGGCCACGGGGCATGCCGGAATGTAGCCAGAAACGAACGCCGGGCCGTCCCCTGGGACGGCCCGGCGTGGCGCTGCGGCCCGACTCAGCCTCCGATCAGCCGCACTCGCTGAAGCCGCAGACGTGGCACTTCACGCAGCCCTCGGCGAACTCCAGCTGCGAGCCGCAGTCCGGGCAGGTGCCGATGAAGGCATCGCCGCTGTGCACGGCCTCGAACTGCATCTGCGCGCCAGCAGCCACGGCGGGCGCCTTGGTGACGATCGGCATGGCCGGGGCCTGCTGCTCGGCCGTCGTGGTCAGCAGTTCCTGCTGCACCCCCTGCTTGGAGCGCATCCAGTCCTCAAGCGCGAGGCCGATGGCGTCCGGCACGGAGAGCACCTTGTTGGGGCCGAGGCCCACGGCGCGATCCGACGAGATGCCGCGTAGCTGCCGGTGCACCTGCTGGATCGGGATGCCCGAGCGCAGGGAAAGCGAGACCAGGCGACCCATCGCCTCGGCGTCGGCCATGGCGCTGCCGCCGGCCTTGCCGAGGTTGATGAAGACCTCGAAGGGCTGGCCCTTGTCGTCCTCGGTGATGTGCACGAACATCGTGCCCAGCGGCGTCTCCTTGCGGATGGCCGTGGAACGCAGGACGTCGGGGCGCGAGCGCTTCTGGCGGCGCTGGAGGTTCTCGGCCTCCGCGTCGAAGAGCATCTTCTGCAGGCGCTCGTTGGCGGCGCTGAGCTCGCCCACGCGCTCGTTGAGGTCAGCGATCTCCTGACGGCTGGCGGCATCGTCCGCCTTCGCGGAACCGTCGCGCTTGGCGGCCGCCTCGGCGGTGGCGCCGGTGGAAAGCACCTGGCCGTCACGCGAGCCGTCGCGGTACACGGTGACGCCCTTGCACTTCATGTCGTAGGCCAGCTCGTAGATCTTGCGGACGTCCTCGCGGGTGGCCGCGTGCGAGAAGTTCGTGGTCTTGGAGATGGCCGAGTCGCAGTGCAGCTGGAAGCCCGCCTGCATCTGGATGTGCCACTCGGGCGCGATGTTGTTGGCGGTGGCGAAGACCTGCTGCCACTTCACCGGCACCTCAGGCTGGATCACGGAGCCGGTCTTGGCGATGCGCTCCATGAGCGCGTCGGAGAACCAGCCTTCCTGCCTGGCGATGGCGACGAAGTCCTCGTTCACGTCGGGCATCATCACGCCGGCCTGGTTGCGCATAAAGGCCACCGCGAACAGCGGCTCCAGCCCCGACGAGCAGCCGGCGATGATGGAGATGGTGCCGGTGGGCGCCACCGTGGTGACGTTGCAGTTCCGGAGCTTCATCTCCGGACGGATGCGGTTGCCCCGCTCATCGCGGGCGGCGGTGGCGTCCGGGCCCCAGATGGACTGCGCCCATTCAGGGAAGGCCCCGCGCTCCTCGGCGAGCTGCGCCGAGGCCTTCTTGGCCTCGACGTCGACGAACTCCATGACCTTGCGGCCGAACTCCACGCCCTCGGGCGAGTCGTACACGATGCCGAGGCGGATCAGCGCGTCGGCGAAGCCCATCACGCCGAGACCGATGCGACGGATGCGCTTGGACAGCGCGTCAATCTCCGGCAGCGGGTACTTGTTGGCGTCGATGACGTTATCGAGGAACCGGGTCGAGAGATGGATGTCCTTGGCGAAGGCCTTCCAGTCCATCTTCCCGTTGTTGACGTAGAACCCGACGTTGATCGAGCCGAGGTTGCAGAGGTCATAGG
>JAYQOZ010000053.1:5040-9284 GCA_038145035.1 Gemmatimonadaceae bacterium
CCAGCAGCGGCTGCTCGCCGCAGGGATTCGTGGCCTCATAGGCGCCGAGGTGCGGCACCGGGTTGTAGCGGTTGGCCTCGTCGATGAAGAACACGCCGGGCTCACCGGTGCGCCAGGCACCCTCGATCATCTTGTCCCAGACGTCCTGGGCCTTGAGCTGGCCGACGACCTTCTTGCTGCCGGGGTCGATGAGGTCGTAGTGGCCGCCCGCCTTCAGGGCCTCCATGAACCTGGAGGTGATGGCGACGGAAATATTGAAGTTCGTGATCTTGGTGAGGTCTTCCTTGGACGTGATGAACTCCATCACGTCGGGATGATCCACGCGCAGGATGCCCATGTTGGCGCCGCGGCGGGTACCGCCCTGCTTCACCGCGTCCGTGGACGCGTCATAGAGCTGCATGAAGGAGATCGGGCCGCTGGCCACGCCGGTCGTGGAGCGGACCATCGAGCCCCTGGCGCGCAGACGCGAGAACGAGAATCCCGTGCCGCCACCCGACTGATGGATGAGCGCCATGGAGCGCAACGTGTCATAGATGCCGCTGTGGCCGTTAGACAGCGCGTCGTCCACCGGGAGCACAAAGCATGCCGAGAGCTGGCCGAGCGGACGGCCGGCGTTCATCAGGGTCGGCGAGTTCGGCTCGAAGCGCCGCTGCGTCATCAGCTCATAGAACTGGTTGGCGGTCTTCTCGATCTGCTTGTCGGTCGCCCCGTACTTGCGGTCGGCCTCGGCAATGGTCGTCGCGACGCGCCAGAACATGTCCTCTGGCGTCTCCACCGACTTACCGGACTTGTCCTTCACGAGATAGCGCTTTTCCAGAACGGTGCGCGCGTTCTGGGACAGCGTCGCCGGCGTAGCAGGGGGATTCGCGGGGAGCGGCATTGCAGACTTCTCCAGCAGAAAGGTATGGGGCCGAACCTGAGGCGCTCCGGCAATGCCTGACGAGGCAGGCTGTCCGGCTCAGGGGTACAGGGCGTTCAAGCTACCTAACACGAGAGACCGCGCAAGCAGATTGGAACACCTTCACATGCAAGCACTTACGGCGGGGCCATCACGAAACAGTCCCGAGGTCCAGCTTTTCCACGCGCTCTCAACTGGCGCGAGCTGGGAGCACTTCAGCGACACCGACACGACACCGATCCGCCCATCCGCGATGGTCCCGCAAATATTTACACCGCAATCACTTAGCCTGCGTCTTCCGCGAGCGATTTTCAGGGCATTTTCGCAGGGCCGAGCAACGTATCCAGACCTCGCGGAGAATGCTAGTCCTTGCCTGGAAGCACTATTCCGACTGCGGATTCCCTGAATTCGCAACGGTTCGGTCTGTAACGGATGAATCTGCGTCTGTACAACCCGGGGCGAATGCCACGGAGCCCTATCGCTTCCGATGCAGCTCCTTCAAGCGCAGATAGACCTCGAAGCCGCGCGCCACCCGCGCGCGCAGTCTGGGCTTCGTTCAGCGGGCGGAGCACCTTGGCGGGGATGCCCACCACCAGGCTGTGTGGCGGGATCACCATTCCTTCCGACACCACTGCACCGGCGGCCACGAGGCTTCCCTCGCCCACCACCGCATCGTTGAGGACCACGGCGCCGATGCCGACCAGGGCGCCGTCCTCCACCGTGCAGCCGTGCACCACCGCGCGGTGGCCCACCGTGACGCGCGCGCCGAGGCGGCAGGGCTTGCCAGGGTCGCAGTGCAGCACCGCGCCGTCCTGGATGTTCGACTCGGCGCCCACCACGATCGCGTCGCGGTCGCCGCGCAGCACCGCCGTGGGCCAAACGCTCACGTGCTCGCCGAGCGTGACGTCGCCGAGGACTATCGCCGACGGGTGCACCCAGGCCGAGGCGGCGATGGTCGGACTGCGGGTCAGGCCCCTGGCGAAGTCCGCATCGTCCGGCTGCATCAGAACGTGCTCCCGAAGGTGAAATAGACCGTCGCGCCGCGGGCGGCGGCGGCCTCCCCGCGCACCGGCTTCGCGAGGCCTAGGCGCAAGCGGTACAGCACGTCGTACTGCAGCGCGGTGTCGAATGCGAGTTCGCCACCCAGGGAGCCGATCCAGCCGCGCGGCGCGCGGCTGGAGCTGCAGAACGTCGAGGTCTCGACCACCACGTCGCACCACGATGAGCCCGCGTCGGCGAAGCCCAGGACCGAGAGCTTCTGCAGGCTTGCAGGGACCAGGCCCACCCCGCGGCTCACGCGCACGAGCGGTGCCCGATACTCGGCGCTGAGCACGGCGGCGTGTGGACCGACCTGCGTGGCGGGCTCAAAGCCGCGCACGAAGAAGGTGCGCCGGGCATCGCCGATGACCACGCCGGGGAGGAGCGGCAATACACCACCGCTCACCCCGCCGACCTCGAAGAGATTGGATGAGTTGGAGCCCGTGGCGCCTCGTGCGGCGCGCAGGGCCACCACGTGCCGCGCAAATCCCGGGAGCGGCAGGGACTTCGCCACCGACACCTCCGCGATGCCCTCAAGTGTCGCGGATCCCTCTCGGCCCTCGGCAAAGCGCCGTCGGACAAAGACGGACGCGGCCAAGCCATCCTCTGTACTGATGCTGAGGCCCGGGCGCTGCAGGGTCGAGAACCCGAGGGCGACGCCGAGGCGCGGGAAGAGGTCCGTGTCCTCGAGCTCCGGCGAGTTCAGCAGCGGAAGCAGGTTTTCCGGCTGTGTCTGGTAGCTGCGGAACGCCAGCTCCGTCGACACCAGCGCGTAGGTCGTGAGCCGCACGCGCGGCCGCGGCAGGTAGGCGGACACGCCCAGCGTGGCGTCGTGCTGCGAGAGCGTCCCCACCGATCCACCCTGCCGGTTGACGATGCCGATGTGGTCCCAGTCGTCCATCCAATAGAGGCTCAGGATTGGATTTCCGAGTCCCGCGTAGTCGTACCCGATGCGGCGCGTCCACTCCGGACGCTGGACGTCGCGCATGAAGGTGGCGGACCAGCTGTGCCGGCCCACGACATCGCGCCCGCCGCTCATCGCGCCGATGCGCAGCCCGCCGTCCCCGACGGCCTCCACCGCCGGCAGCCACCACATCGGATGCGCGGTGTCGCTCGGTCGGAACGGCTCCAGCGAGGGGTTCGTCGGCATCGCGGTCGGCGGCGCGGGCGGCCACGACTCACCGTCAATCGCCGGCGGTCCGTCGGCGAGCGGCGGCAGCGGCGGCACTGTGCGGGTGACCACCGCCCAACCGCCCGCCCGCAGTTCCACGGCGGCGAGTTCGCGGCCGTCGGGCGAGACACTGGGATGCCGCAGCGCGGTCGCGGTGCGCCAGAGCGGCGCATAGCCCCCGCTGCGCAGGTCGCCGCGATAGACCATCGGAATCCCGTCGTGGTCGCTGGCGAACACGATCGCGGAATCGCCGGGCATCCAACTCGGCGCCGAGACGAGGGCCAGGCGATCGCGTCGATCCGTGGCGCGCGGCGCGAAGCGCTGCAGCTCGCGCCCGAGCGTGTCGAGCACGACCACCGCGCTGCGGCCACCGGCCTCCCAGCGCACGGCGGCAATGCGCGTGCCGTCGTGTGACCAGCGGGGCTCCGTCCAGTTGGCCTGCGCCGTGCCCTCGACGAGCGGACGCCCGTACGGATCGTCCACGGACAGCAGGACCAGGTCGGTGGTGCCAACGCGCGTGCGCACCGCGACGAGGCGACCGGTCGCGGCGTCAGCGTCGGGATGGGCGAGTCGCTCCCCCTCGGAAAGCCAGCGGTGGCGCCGACCCCGCTGCCAGGTCAGCTCGCTGCGGTAGGTGTACGGATCCGTGAGGTCCAGCTCCGCCGCCACCACGGCCCCGTCGTCGAGGAGCGTGTTCGCGTCCACGCTGTTGCGACGGCCGAAGCGTCGGCAGCGCCCGCTGTCCGTGACGCCACAGAGGGCAGGCGTCTGTCGGGCATTGTCGGCTACGTAGCGAAGCTGGCCGTCGGCGGCGTAGCGCGGGAAGGCCGCGGTCCACCCTGCGGGCACGCGGGTGACGGTCGCGGTATCGCCGGGCCAGGGATCTGCCGACTGCAGGGAGTCACGCCAGGCCGCATACAGCGCCGTGAAGCTGCGGCCGAAGGCCTCGCGGGCGCTCCTGTCGACGCGCCAGGGATTGATGCGCCGGCTCATCCGGGTGAAGAGCGCCGCCATCGCGGAGTCGGGAGATACGCCGGGCTGCGAATGCGCGGCCCGGTCCACGAGCATGGCGCCGAGCAGGTATGGCGTGCCGCCGGCGGGATAGAACGGCCGCGGCGCGACGATCCCATCGAGCGT
>JAYQOZ010000053.1:9294-10242 GCA_038145035.1 Gemmatimonadaceae bacterium
GTGTGTCGAGGACCGTTGGCGTGCCATCGGCGGCGACGACTTCGACCCGTCCGGGTCCGGCCAGCCGCCCGGTGCCCGTCAGCCGCGTCTCGTAGTGCTCGGCCGCCCCTTCGAGCAGCCAGTTGGGCGCGTAGGTGTGCGGGAAGAGGGGCGCAGCCCGCCCAAAGATGCGCTGGGCCAGCCTCCACCAGCCGTCCACCCGGTCGAGCTGGAAGATGTGCAACATCTCGTGCGTGACGACGAGCTGGTTCCAGTCGGCGTGATTGCGCAGGGCAGGCTCGTCCACCGGCGGGCGGGCGTAGATGACAATGCGGTTCGAGGGATATGGAGTCGCGAGCCCGTTCGCGAAGTCGGCGTTGTCGGCCACGACGATGTCGATCATGCCGCGGGGCGCCGGTAGCTCCCGGGATAGCGCCTGATAGGCCCAGAGCGCGTTGGCCAGCGTGCGGTACGCGAGGTCCTCCGTCTCCGGCGTGAAGTGCACGCGAACCTGGTCCGTGCGCAGCGTCCGCCAGTCCAGCCCGGGATGCGCCTGCGCCGCCGCCGCGCGTACGAGCAGCGTGGCGGCGAGCAGCACCGCGGCGGAGCGCAGGGCGGAACGCAGGGCAGAACGCAGGGCAGAACGCATCGCGCGGATACTACACGGAGGACGCACACTTGGGGCAGGCCCTGCCTGTCGTGCCACCGGCGTCCCGCGTCCTCTCCCCTCCCCCGTCCCCCCCCCGGAGAGTCGGCCGAATCGCCACCTCTGCCCCCCCCGGCCTCGTGACCCGTTGCTCCTTCTGCGGACGTGACAACGAACCGTCCTCCAAGTTCTGCCACGATTGCGGCAAGCCGATCGTGACGAGCGGTGCGCGGGTGATTCCCGTGCCGGGAGCACCCGCCACGGCGGCGGCACCGGCGGCCGCGCCCACCCCGCGGGCACCGAACGCGATGGACATCACGCTG